>NZ_JABAFB010000008.1:0-253149 GCF_012843405.1 Rhodococcus sp. BL-253-APC-6A1W | reverse complement strand
GTCCGAGTGGCGGAATGGCAGACGCGCTAGCTTGAGGTGCTAGTGTCCTATTAACGGACGTGGGGGTTCAAGTCCCCCCTCGGACACTCCCGGCAGTTCCACGAACTGCAACCACACGAGGTCACGAACTCGAAAGAGATTGTGGCCTCGTTTTTCGTACGTCCGCACCCGAATGCCTCGCACGAATCCGACCGCATGTCGTCGCCTTCATCGTCCTTCACTCCTCTGACTGCGCAGCGATCGTCCGGCTCGGTACCCCCACGCACAGCTGACAGCCGGACACGCTCCCAGTCTGGGCGTGAGCACCGTTCGGCGAGCTCGGGAGCGCATCCGTTTCCGGCCGGATCGCCGAGCGCCGGCGAGACCGCCGGAATCCCGGCCCGCTCCGTGAGGGGGTTTTGGGGTTTGGATTCTGCATTTCCAGGGTTTCCGTATGGTGCGGTATTTCATTTCTCGCTCTGCCGGTTGCCGAGCTCGGTCGGAAGTCGACGTCAAGGGCACATGCCCGCCCGGAATCGGAGTAATCGGAGCGGTGCAGGGGTACCCGACGGCATGTCAACCAGCTCTCGAGGCCCAGGCGAGTCGAATCCCGACTACTCCCCCTCCCCGCAGCGCAGCGGCGCCTCCGTCCCTTCGTCGGGCACAACGCCGGACCCCGACTCCCCTGGTGATCTGCACCCCGACCTCGAACGGCGTAAAGGCATCAGGCACACCCGGACCGGTGCTCTCTGGAGTGCACTGCTGGCCGGCATCCTGATCTTGCTGTTGCTGTTGGTGTTCATCCTGCAGAACCTCGACAGCATCACGCTCGAACTGTTCGGGTGGGACTTCTCGCTGCCGCTGGGTGTGGCACTACTGTTCGCCGCGATCGCCGGAGCGGTGATCGTCGGACTCACCGGGGGCCTGCGGATCCTGCAGCTTCGGCACGCAGCCAACCGGCAGCGCACACTCACCACCGGACAGTAGGACGGAGACGAGTACGGCGGCCGAGAACATCAGCCGCCGTACCGCTGCGTGAGTTCGGCCCCGATCCGCGCGAGCGCACGCTGCACGGTGTCAGGAGCGAGCACCTCGACCGCCCCACCCCAACCGGCCAGATTGCGAGCGATGTCACGCGGGCTGGGTGCAGCGATCCGGACCCGGCTGCGCCCGTCGTCGCACTCGGCGTCGACGTGGCAGTGGCGACCGAAGTGGTCACGCAGGATCGGGACGTAGCGGGTCTCGATGAGGACGGTCGCCCAAGTCCCGGAACGCTTCTGCTCGACCTCGCCTACCACCTCGTTCCACGCCCGGTCGAGCGCGAAGTCGTCGGGACGTTCTGCGATCTCCTCGGTTGCTTCGACCTCGGCGATCCGATCGACGCGAAAGGTGCGCTGCCCACGCTCGGTGCCCGCGATCAGGTACCAGGTCTCGTCCTTGTCGACGAGGCCCCACGGAGCGACCGAGCGCACCGAGCGGTCCCCCAGCGCGTTGGTGTAGGTGAGTCGCACCTTCCGGCGACGCACCACGGCATTCTGCAAGACGTCGACGGTGTGCGGCCGCGGCCGGTCGAGCCGGCTCCACCCCGTGCGGTCACTCATCACGGCACCGGCAGCCGCTTCCGCGTCGGCCCGAAAGGTCTGAGGAAGGGCGCGGACGAGCTTGCGCAGAGCGGTCCTGGCCTCCCCCGAGATCGCGGCCGACGGACCGACCAGCAGAAACAGCGCCTGCGTCTCTGTGGCCGACAAGCCACTCAGGTCCGTGCGGGCGCCGCCGACCAGTGCCCAGCCACCACCACGCCCGGGTTGCGGGTAGACCGGAATCCCGGCGATCGACAGCGCTTCGAGGTCACGTCGGGCCGTCGCCACCGACACCTCGAGTTCGTCGGCGAGCTGCCCGGCGGTCACCCGCCCCCGCTGCTGGAGAAACAGCAGGGCCGCGACGAGCCGGTCTGCGCGCATGGCCCCAACTATCCCCGTAAAAGTGCTCAGTTGATGAGCACTTCGAGGAGAAAAGTGGATCTCACCGGAAAGAAACGAGAAAGGAACTGCTGCCATGCTGCGAGGACTGACCACCACCAATTTCGTCGTCGACGACCTCGACTCTGCCGTGAGCTGGTACAGCGAACTGCTGGGCATCGAGCCCTACTTCGTCCGTGAAGCAGAGGGGACGACGGCGTACGCAGAATTCCGCATCGGCGACTTCCAGCACGAACTCGGATTCGTCGATCGGCGGTTCACCCCTCCGGGCCGAGGCAGCGCGGAACTCGGCTCGGCGCTGACCTACTGGGCCGTCGACGACGTCGAGGCGGCATACGAACGCTTGCTGTCGATGGGCGCCACGCCACACGAGGACGTGACCGAGCGCGGACCGGGGTTCGTCACCGCGTCGGTCGTCGATCCGTTCGGCAACGCGCTCGGCGTGATGTACAACCAGCACTATCTCGACGTCGTCGAGTCGACGAAGGGCTCCTGACATGGATGTCGTGGCGAGCAACGCCGAGGAATGGCGCGCATGGCTGGACACCCACGGCCGGTCCGAGACCGAAGTGTGGTTGATCATCGCGCACAAAGGCAGCGGAAGGCCGAGCCTGCGATATCACGAGGCGGTCGAGCACGCACTCTGCTACGGATGGATCGACGGTCTGCACCGCAAACACGACGCACACAGCTCGCGGCTCCGGTTCAGCCCCCGGCGGCCGAGGAGCACGTGGAGTGCGCTGAACCGGGAACGCGCCGAGCGGATGGTCGCGCAGGGTCTGATGACCGAGGCAGGGCAATCAGCGATCGACCTCGCCAAAAAGCGGGGCACCTGGCAGCCGACGCCCGGCACAGCGCCCGTCGATCGGCGCGAAGGGGCGCAGGTCCGGGACCGTCGCCGCTGAGTCGGATCATCGGACGAGTGAGGCCCCGAACCATGTCGGTTCGGGGCCTCACTCCGTGCTGTCGGCGTCCGCGACAACCGTTCAGGGTCGGCGTCCCTTGCGGAAGTAGCGGATCGGTCCGAAGAAGTTCACCGCGATCACCAGCGCCCACTTGAGTTTGCTGCCGTTGACCTTCTCCGCCGGACGTGTCGCGAGGTCCGCCCAGGCCGTCGCCGCCAACGACAACTGCACCGACGCGAGTGTCAGAACCAGTGCCTGCTTCCACGGAGGCATCTCGGCAAACCTGGTCTTCTTCGACGTCCGTGTCGTCACGGTCCGGCTCATCGTTTCCTCCTGGTGTGGCATAGCGATCACGGGCGCGACAACCACGCCCGATATCATTATTGGTACAGCACCACACGGAAAAGGCAGATGAACCCCCAAAGCGACACCCTGACTTCGACCAGCGAGACCTTCGGTACCGATCGCATCGATCCCGCCGACCTCGAAATCTGCCTGAGAGTTCTCGACCAGGCCGCCGAACTCCACGCCGAGCATCCGGACGCCGTGACCGTGCAGCGCGCGGTCGGGCACATGTTCAAGAAGTTCAAGCAGATGCGGCGTAAGGAAACCCGTGGGCGCAAGGCCGCGGCGGACCGAGAGGTGATCTCGGCGACGGCCACCGGGTCTCCCCAGCGGATCGACGACGAAACCGCCGGGGTCCCGATCACCTCCTCGACGAGCGGTGCGAGTGCGGGTACGCTGTTGCGTCCGCGCCCCTGCTACATCTGCAAGGACCGCTACACGCAGGTGGATGCCTTCTACCACCAGCTCTGCCCGTCGTGCGCGGCCGAGAACCACGCCAAACGCGACGCCCGCACCGACCTGACGGGTCGCCGCGCGCTGCTCACGGGCGGTCGTGCCAAAATCGGTATGTACATCGCGTTGCGACTGCTCCGCGACGGCGCCCACACCACCGTGACCACCCGGTTTCCCAACGACGCGATCCGCCGTTTCTCCGCGATGGAGGACAGCGGCGACTGGCTGCACCGATTGCGTGTGGTCGGAATCGACCTCCGCGATCCCGCCCAGGTCGTCGCACTTGCCGAGGACGTGGCCGCGCAAGGCCCTCTCGACATCCTCATCAACAACGCGGCCCAGACCGTGCGCCGCTCCCCCGGTGCCTACTCGGCGCTCGCCGACGCCGAATCGGGCCCCTTGCCGGCGGGACCGCTTCCCGAAGTGCTCACCTTCGGGAAGCCCTCCGACGCGCATCCGGCGGCGCTGACCGGTGCACTGCCCGCGGAGTTGTCCGGTGACGCGCTGACCTCACTCGCGCTCGTGGCCGGGTCGGCGACACCCGAACGGGTCGCCGCCGGCATTGCGGTCGACGCGGGCGGCCTGCTTCCCGATCTCGTGCACACCAACAGCTGGGTGCAGACCGTCGGCGAAGTGGAACCGCTCGAGCTTCTCGAGGTGCAGCTGTGCAACTCGGTGGCACCGTTCATCCTGGTCAACCGGTTGCGGCCGGCCATGGCGGCCTCCCCCGCCCGCCGTAAGTACGTCGTGAACGTCTCCGCGATGGAGGGTCAGTTCGCCGGCCGCCGGTACAAGGGCGCCGGGCATCCGCACACCAACATGGCCAAGGCCGCGCTGAACATGCTCACTCGCACCAGCGCCGAGGAGATGCTCGAGGACGGCATTCTCATGACGGCAGTCGACACCGGCTGGATCACCGACGAGCGTCCCCACCACACCAAGATGCGACTGGCGGAGGAAGGGTTCCACGCTCCTCTCGATCTGGTCGACGGTGCGGCCCGCGTCTACGACCCGATCGTGCAAGGCGAGGCCGGTACGGATCTGTACGGCTGTTTCCTCAAGGACTACCGTCCCGCCCCGTGGTGATGCTCCGGGTGTCGGCCCGCGTCTGCGACCGGGCCGACACGAACACGGTTTGGAGGCCCGTTGCACACCGTCAGGTGACGCGAGCGGACCTCGAGCACGGAGATAATGGACAAGGTCGTCGCCGTTCCACCGCCCGAGGAGAGTTATGTCTGTCGCTGTGGTCCATACCGATAGCCCGGAGGGTCGTGCCGCACTCGTCGCCGCAGCGCGTGAAGCGGCCGATCGGGACGAGCGGCTTGTCGTCCTTCACGTTCTCGACGACGACGGTGCTGTCGCCCGGGCACAGGAGGAGAAGGTGCGCGCCGCCGTCCGCGAGGTCCTCGGGAACGACGACTGGGATCTGTGCACCGAGGTGCACGACGGTGATCGCGTCGGCGCCGTGATCGATCTCGTGGCCCGCACCGGAGCAGAACGAGTCGTGGCGGGAAGCCGCGGCAAGAACGCGGTCGGCAAGTTCCTCCTCGAACGCCCGCTACAGCGGTTGCTGATCGAGGTCGGGGTTCCGGTCCTGATCGTCAAGGCAGCGTGAGCCGGATTCGGGAGTGCCGGTAGTTCACCCGACGCCCTGAGGCGTCACGCTCGCGGTCGGTTCTGCGACGTCCCACGGATGTGACGCGCTTCGCACCCGGACTTACCCGGCAGTAGGGTGAGTCACATGACTGCCTCACGTGACCTCGACATCGTCGTCTACGGCGCCACCGGATTCGTCGGGCGGCTGACCGCTGCCTATCTCGCCGCGCACCTGCCCACCGGCGTCGCCGTCGGACTGGCCGGCCGGTCCGCCGATCGACTCGAGAAAGTGCGTGTGGAGTTGGGCACCGACTGGCCGCTGATCGAAGCCGACTCCGACGACCCGGTCTCCCTGGCGTCACTGGCACGCGCGACGCGCGTGGTCATCAGCACCGTCGGCCCGTACGCCAAATACGGTCTGCCACTGGTCGAAGCGTGTGCCGAAGCCGGAACCGACTACGTCGATCTCACCGGCGAAGTGCTGTTCCACCGGGAGAGCATCGATCGATTCGACGACGTCGCCCGGCGCACGGGTGCACGCATCGTCCACTCGTGCGGTTTCGATTCCATCCCCTCCGATCTGGGCGTCCACGCGCTGTTCCGGGCGGCGGAGGCGGACGATGCCGGTGCCCTCACCGACACGACGTTCGTACTGACGTCGCTGCGCGGCGGGGTCAGCGGGGGCACGATCGACTCGCTGCGACTGCAACTCGACGCCGTGCGCAAGGATTCTGCCGCCCGCAAGATCGCGGCCCGGCCGTACTCCCTGTCCCCCGACCCCGCACAGGAACCCGACCTCGGGCGCCAGAACGACTTCGCGATGGTCGACGGCAAGTCGATCGCCCCGGAACTGTCGGGCTGGAAGGCGCCGTTCGTCATGGCGTCCTACAACACGCGGGTCGTGCGCCGCAGCAACGCGCTCACCGGGTGGGCGTACGGGAAGAAGTTTGCGTACCGGGAGGTCATGAGCGTCGGCTCGTCCGCGTTCTCTCCGGTCCTCGCCGGCCTGGTCGCGGCGGGGAGCGGAGCACTTGCGGCAGGATTGGCGTTTCCGCCCACCCGTTTCCTGCTCGACAAGGTGCTGCCCGCTCCGGGTGAAGGCCCGTCCGAGAAGACCCGGGAATCGGGCCATTTCACCGTCGACCTCTACACGACAACAGAATCCGGCGCACGCTACACCGCACGGTTCGCAGCGCAGGGCGACCCCGGCTACAAGGCGACCGCTGTCATGCTGGCGGAGTCTGCGCTCTCGCTCGCCTCGGGTGGGTCCGCCCTGCATGCGGGCGGCGGAGTCCTCACGCCTGCGGTCGCATTCGGCGACGTACTGACCGAGCGCCTGCGCGACGCCGGTTTCGAAATCTCCGCACGCCGCCTCCCCTGACCGAGGTCAGCCGCTGGTCCTGGCGGCGTTGCCGGCGTCGACGGGGATCACGACGCCACTGAGGTGAACGCTGTCCTCGGCCGCCAGGAACAGCACTGCCCGCGTGACTTCGAAGGGATCGAGCCACGCGACGGGTTGCACGTGGAGGGAGCGGAAGACCGGTTCGACGTCGTCGGCTGTCGGGGATTCCAGATCCGGACGCATGTGGCCGTAGAGCGTCTCGTTGTGGATCATGGGGGTGCTGATGTTGCCGGGTGCGACAGCGTTGACCGTGATGCCGTGCCTTGCGAGATCGAGTGCGGCACTCTTGGTCAGGCCGATCACGCCCCACTTCGAGGCGGAATAGGCGGCAGTGTTGGTGCCACCCTGACGGCCCAGCATCGAGGAGACGGTCACGATCCGGCCGTAGCCGCGTTCGATCATTCCCGGCGCGACCGCTCCGATGGTGTTGAACACTCCGGTGAGATTGCTGCCGAGGACTTCGTCCCACTGTGCGGTCGTGGTGTGCTGAACCGATCCCATGAGCGTCACCCCCGCGTTGGCGACCGCGATATCGATCCGGCCGAACGCGGAGATACCCGCCTCGACAGCGGCGTTCATCGCGTCCCGATCCCCCACATCGCCGTGCACGACCACGGACCGTGTCCCGGCCTTCTCGACCATGCGAGCGGTCTCCGCAAGATCGTCGGCAGTGGCCATCGGGTAGCTGAGAACGTCACGGTCCTCGCAACGATCGAGGAGAACGACGTCGGCTCCACGCTCGGCGAAGGCCACCGCGTGCGCACGGCCCTGTCCTCGTGCGGCGCCGGTGATGAATGCAACTCTGCCTTCGAATCCGTTCACGCGATTCCTCCAAGTCGTTCCGGTGTGCCCGTAGATCCGCCAGTAAGCCACGGGGCCCCGAACCGTCTCCCGCCGGTCTCACACATCGGGATTACCGGGCGGTGCCGAAACGGCTTTCCCAGATTTTCCGGTGGACGCTGTTGCTGTCGGCGGAACGGGTTATGCTCGACCGGTCGCCGCGAGCAGTGGTGACATCGACGACATCCGAGGACGGTAGCGTGCACGCGACGAGCATCGAGGCGGCTCCGGCCACCATGCTTGCGCTCATGCCGTTCTGGCCTACGCGTCGTGGCGCGTGTTTCGACTGTCTGTGTTGCACCGAGGTCTGTTGCTGAGCGGTTCGACCGCTCCTTTCGGTTCTCACCACCGAGCACAGCTCGGTTACTTTCGGACTTCGGAGCTCTGCTCATGTTCAATTTGCTCGTATTCACCCTTGTCGGCGTCGGTGCGCAGCTCGTCGACGGCGCCCTGGGCATGGCGTTCGGCGTCACCGCGACCACCCTGCTGATCTTCAGCGGTGTCGGTGCCGCTCATGCGAGCGCGGCGGTGCACCTCGCAGAAGTCGGGACCACGCTGGTCTCCGGCGCGTCGCACTGGCGGTTCCGCAACATCGACTGGAAGGTCGTGCTGCGACTCGGTGTTCCCGGGGCGATCGGCGCGTTCCTCGGTGCGACGGTGTTGTCGAGTCTGTCGACCGAGGCAGCGGCACCCGTGACTGCCGCCATCCTGCTGGCGATCGGCGTGTACGTCGCTCTGCGATTCTCGGTGCGGCCACCGGCGGTCGCGCACGCCCGGACCTCGCCGCACACGGCGAAGTTCCTCTCCCCTCTCGGCTTCTTCGGCGGCTTCGTCGACGCGAGCGGCGGTGGGGGCTGGGGTCCGATCACGACCAGCACATTGCTGTCGCGCGGCAAAACCGCCCCCCGCACCGTGATCGGCTCGGTGAGCGCCTCCGAGTTCCTCGTGGCCGTCTCGGCGAGCATCGGATTCCTCGTCGGCCTCGGGCACGAGTCCCTCGGGAATCTGCTGGTGGTCGCCGGTCTGGCTCTCGGCGGCGCCCTGGCGGCTCCGTTCGCCGCATGGCTGGTGAGCCGGGTACCGGCCACGTTGCTGGGTACTGCCGTCGGTGGGGTCATCGTCCTCACCAACGCCTACAAGCTGCTCGGCGTCGCCGACGCCGGACCGATCGCGTCGGCCTCGGTGACGTGCGCGATCGTGGGCGCCTGGATCGCGTTGCTGGCAGTGTCGTGGAAGCGTTCGCGCCTGACTCCGGCCGAGTCCTCCGGGGCGCTGGAGCGCCTCGGTGTGCCCACGCCTGTCCCCCTGCGCGAAACTGTGATCGACGGCGCGGGGAATCCGCGCCCGTAACCGGTTCGGCCGAGCAATGTCCGCTCCCCTCGCCATACCCCACCACCGGGCCCGCCTGATCGCTACTATCCCCGGCGTGACACAAAACCGAATACACATTGTTGCCGCTCTCCTTGCGGGCGGACTGGTACTCGCGGCGTGTTCGGCGGGCTCCCCCGCGGAGGCCGAGACCGGTGGTCCTCGCGATCTCGCCGCCTCCGACTCCCCGGAGAGCAGCGGACCGGACTACGTGGCCGCGGTACGCGCCCGTTTCGTGGATTGCGAGGCGATCGGTGCGACGGTCACTCCCTATGTCGCCGGCCTCGTGTCCACACCGTCGGACAGGTTCGACCCGTCCCGGGTGTACTGCACGTGGGGAAGCCCGGGTTCGTCCGATGCCGGCGGCTCACGCGGCGTCGAGATCCTCATCGAACCGGGCAACGGTGTCGTCGCGACCGCTTCAGCCGCGACCACCGGACTCGAGATGATTCCCGACGAGCAGATCGAATCCTTGGGCGGGCTCGCCTACAGCATGTCCGTCTCGACCGCGGGGACTGCCTTCTCGGCGACGAAAGTCGAACTGCCCCAGGTGTCGGTGTCGATCACCGTCGGGGGCAGCGGCGCGCAGTCGACACCGAGTGGACCTGCCGCTGTCGAGATCACGAAGAAGCTGCTCGGGTTGTAACGCCGAGCGACCGCGGCACCGTCCACGACCCGATCAGACTGACGCGAGGGTGTCGCCGTCGACACCCCAGTGCTTCTCGAGCGCGTCCCGTCCCGCGGCACTGACCGCGAGACCACGACCGCGGCGAGCGGGCAGGACCCAACCGGCTGCGAGGGCGTGACTCGCGAGGACGGCGCCGAGTCGTCCTGCGAGGTGTGGCCGCCGCTCCGTCCAGTCGGGACACGCCCGGCAGAGCGGTCGGCGGGACGACGCGCCTGCCGCGAGGTCCAGGCCGATGTCGCCGAGCCGGATCAGCCCGAGATCGGTCGCCTCCAGCCCTCTTTCCTCGCACAACCACCCGGCCCGGACCATTGCGTCGGTCAACGCGACGCCGAGACGCCCGGCGAGATGGTCGTAGCACAGCCGTGCCTGCGCAAGGTCTTCGGCCTGACGAGATTGCCGGTACGACACCACCGGAGCAGAGGGGCACAGATGGCCGAGCTGTTCGAGCGCAGCGGCGATGGTGGGACCGGCGATGCGGTAGAAGCGTTGCCGGCCGCGCACCGTGCCCACGATGAGGCCGGCGTCGCAGAGAATCGCCAAATGCCCACTCGCAGTGGATGGGCTGACCCTCGCAGCCGCAGCCAATTCCGATGCCGGCCGACTCGATCCGTCCATGAGCGCATTGAGCACGACCGACCGCGCGGGGGCCGACAGCGCGTGCCCGATCACCGAGAAGTCTTTACTCACAACACAACTGTAGAACGGGGACAGTTCGGCGCACGCCGAAACTTTGCAGGGATACGGTGCCGACATGACTCGACACCACTACAGCGCTCACATCGAATGGCAGGGCACGACAGGAGCAGGGTACGGCGGGTATTCACGCACTCACACCGCCACCGCTCCGCCGGCAGCCCAGCAACTTTCCCTCAGCGCTGATCCGGCGTTCCGCGGGGACGCGGACCTGCTGGACCCCGAGCAGCTCCTGGTCACCGCCGCCTCGTCCTGCCAACTGCTCTCGTTTCTCGCGGTTGCTGCTCAGGCCGGCCTCGACGTGCTCTCCTACGAGGACGCCGCCACTGCGGTGCTCGATACCGGTAGCGCCCCTCCGCAGATAGCCGAAATCCGGCTCGCACCGATGATTCGCGTCGCTCCGGGAACCGATCACGAGAAGGTCCGCACCGCTGCCGCCACCGCGCACCGCGGGTGCTACATCGCGAACACGCTGAAGTGTCCCGTTCAGGTCGAGGTGACGGTGATCGACGCATGAGCACCCTCCGCGATATCGAAGTAACACTCCCCGACGAGCCCGGCGCCCTCGCGCATTTCGGTGAGCTGCTGGGCCGGGCGGGAGTGAGCCTCGAAGGCGGTGGCGTCTTCACCTTCCGAGGTACAGCGATCGCCCATTTCATCGTCGGCGACGCCGAGACCGCGAGTCGCGTGCTCGACACGGCAGGCGTCGGGCCGGTGACGATCCGGCCCGTGGTGATGCTCGCGCTCGATCAGGAGGTGCCCGGTCAGCTGGGTGCCTTCACGCGCTGCCTTGCGGACGAAGCGATCAATATTCTCGTCCAGTACAGCGACCACGACCACCACCTCGTCATCGTCACCGACCCAGCGCGACACGAGGACGCCCGACACGTCGCCACAGAGTGGACGACCCGGTCGCAGCGAAGCGGGTGACTGCGCGATCGGCACGCCCCTGCGCACCGATCGCCCGATACCCGCCACGAGGCCACACACGGTGCACTACCTTGAAGCCAGAGCGCGACCGAATTCGATTGCCCGACAAGGACAATCGGTGCATTCGCGTGGATTGTCCGCACTGGGCCGGACACGAAACCGGCATTCACCTCTAGGGAGATCTCATGTCCACTGTTCCCGCACGCCGCGCCTGGAACCCGTTTCCGGAACTGTCCGACTTCTTCGATTCGATCGGCGGGTTCCGCCCGACTCTCGGCAACAACATCATTCGCGTCGAGGACGAACTGGCAGACGGCCGCTACATCGTGCGCGCCGAAATGCCCGGTCTCGATCCCGACAAGGACATCAACGTGCAGGTGAACGACGGGCGGCTCGAGATCTCGGCCGAGCGCACCGACAAGAAATCGGACAACGGCCACTCCGAGTTCACCTACGGTTCCTACCGGCGCAGCGTCACCCTCCCGCGCGGAGCCAAGGAGGACGACATCGACGCCTCGTACGCCCAAGGAATTCTGACCGTGTCCGTCGGTATCGGCGACACCGACTCGTCCGCGAAGAAGATCGAGGTCAAGAAAGCGGACTGACGCGGACGTCGGCCTGTGCTTCCGCGTTCCTGGTGAGGACACCGCGTGCGATGAGAGCTTGCGCGCAGATATAGGTGATCATGATCCAGAAACCGGTGGCGGGCAGGGAGAACCCGTCGACGAAGGCGTTCAGCGCGATCAGCGAATCCGAGACCACGAAGACGACCGCGCCCCACGCGACGGTCCGGGACACGCCCGTCGCGAGAACCGCCATCGTGGCGATGCACGCTCCGTAGATCGTCACCGCGACGACGAGAGCCCCGGCGCCCGGCGCACACACCGCGATCAGAATCACCACTGCCGCGGCGTACGGCGCGAGAAGCCACCGGTTCGTGCGGATCACGCTGCGGTGGCGGTAGGGCAGGAACGCGGCGATATACGTGATCTGGGCACACAGGAAGAACCCGATCAGCACGAGGAATGCTGTGTCGCCGTCGAACAGGTCCGGGGCTGCGTCGCCGAGCCACGAAAACACCAGCGCGAGAAGCGTCAGTATCACCAGCCGATCCCGGGGACGCGCGGTCCGGGCGGCCACTCCGAGCGCGAGCAGCGGCATGAGCAGCCACTGAGTGGACTCGGTCACGAAGGAATCAGGGTCCACCAGCTGGGCGACGAGGTGCGCCACTGCGACGGCCGCGAACGCGACGAATGCGGCGGTAGCGGCCGCAGTGCGGTTCACCGCTCGCCGCCGTCACCCGTGGACACCGCGCTGCCGACGTTCGTAGCCGTAGCGCCGGCAGACTCTTGTTCGCCCACACCGTCGAACGCATCGAGAATTCGTTGCGCCGCCAGAGCCGCGGTGAGCGATCCGTCTTGCACCGCCGCCTCGACCTCGCCCCGGATCGCCTTGACCCGCGGTGCGGATTCGAGACGCCGCAGCAGCTGGTCGTGCACCATCGTCCAGGTCCAGTCGATCTGCTGACGACGCCGGTTCTCTTCGAATCGGCCCGCCTCGGTCAGCACGCGACGGTGCTCGAGGACGGTGTCCCAGAACGTGTCCAGGCCGCTGCCTTCGAGCCCGCTCATCGTGATGACCGGGGGTTTCCACAACGCGTCGTGCGGGTGCACGAGCCGCATGGCCCCGGCGAGTTCCCGGGCGGCGACGCGGGCGTCGCGCTCGAACTTGCCGTCGGCCTTGTTGACGGCAACGAGATCGGCCAGTTCGAGCACGCCCTTCTTGATGCCCTGCAACTGGTCGCCGGTGCGCGCGAGTGTCAGGAAGGTGAAGCAGTCCACCATGTTCGCGACCGTCACCTCGGACTGCCCGACACCGACGGTTTCGACGAGAATCACGTCGAATCCGGCCGCCTCGAGCAGCACCATGGTTTCGCGGGTGGCCTTCGCGACACCGCCGAGTGTTCCGGCGGTCGGCGACGGCCGGATGAAGGCATCGCGTTCCACGGACAATCTGGCCATGCGGGTCTTGTCACCGAGAATCGATCCGCCGGTGCGGGTCGACGACGGGTCGACCGCCAGGACCGCCACGCGGTGGCCCTTGCCGAGCAGGTACATGCCGAGGTTGTCGATGAACGTCGATTTGCCGACACCGGGAACGCCGGTGATGCCGACCCGGATCGCCCCGCCCGCCTCCGGGAGCAGGCGCAACAGCAACTGCTGCGCCTGCTCCCGATGGTCGTTGCGGGTGGACTCGACCAGGGTGATCGCCTTCGCCACGGCGGCTCGCTGTCCCGCGAGCACCGCGTCGGCGAGAGCGTCGGTATCGACCGGAGGTCTGCCCATGTCCGGTCTATCCCTGGACGTGGTGGCCGAGCTGGGCTGCCAGCTTCGTGAGCAGGCCGGCGGCCGCGTCGGCGATCACGGTTCCGGGCGGGAAGATCGCCGCGGCACCTGCCTGGTAGAGCTCGTCGAAATCCCCGGGCGGAATGACGCCGCCCACCACGATCATGATGTCCTCGCGGCCCACCTCGGCCAGTGCCTGCTTGAGAGCAGGAACGAGAGTGAGGTGACCCGCGGCCAACGACGACACACCGATGACGTGCACGTCGTTGTCGGCCGCCTGCTGGGCGACCTCTTCGGGCGTCTGGAACAGCGGTCCGACATCCACATCGAAGCCGAGGTCGGCGAACGCGGTGGAGATCACCTTCTGTCCGCGGTCGTGGCCGTCCTGTCCCATCTTCGCGACGAGGATGCGGGGCCGGCGGCCCTCCTCTTCAGCGAACTTCTCGACGAGTTCCGTTGCCGTGGTGATGTTGGTCGCCTTTCCGGCCTCGTCGCGGTACACCCCGCTGATCGTGCGGATCTCGGCCTGGTGCCGCCCGTAGACCTTCTCGAGGGCGTCGGAGATCTCTCCGACAGTCGCTTTCGCGCGTGCCGCGTCGATCGCGAGGGCCAGCAGGTTGTTCTCCATGCCACCCTCGGTGGATGCGGCGGCGCGGGTCAGCTCGGCGAGCGCGGCCTGTGTCGCGGCCTCGTCTCGGTCACCGCGAAGCTGCTCGAGCTTCGCGATCTGCTCGGCGCGCACCTTGGAGTTCTCGACCTTGAGCACCTCGATGGTGTCCACCTCGTCGGGAACATACTTGTTGACGCCGATCAGCGGCTGGCGCCCGGAGTCGATACGGGCCTGGGTGCGCGCCGCAGCTTCCTCGATGCGCAACTTCGGGATGCCTTCGGAAATGGCCTGTGCCATTCCGCCGGCTTCCTCGACCTCGGCGATGTGCGCGCGGGTCCGGTTGGCGAGCTCGTGGGTGAGCCACTCGACATAGTGCGAGCCACCCCACGGATCGATGGGCCGGGTGGTGCCCGACTCCTGCTGCAACAACAGCTGCGTGTTGCGGGCGATACGGGCGGAGAAGTCGGTCGGCAACGCGATCGCCTCGTCCAGCGCGTTGGTGTGCAGCGACTGGGTGTGACCCTGTGTCGCAGCCATCGCCTCGACGCAGGTACGGGTGACGTTGTTGAACACGTCCTGCGCGGTCAGCGACCACCCCGAGGTCTGCGAGTGGGTGCGCAGCGACAGCGACTTGGCGGACTTCGGTTCGAACTTCTCGACCAGTTCGGCCCACAGGAGCCGGCCGGCGCGGAGCTTGGCCACCTCCATGAAGAAGTTCATTCCGATCGCCCAGAAGAACGACAGCCGCGGTGCGAACTTGTCGATGGCCATGCCTGCGTCCAGGCCGGCACGGATGTACTCCACACCGTCGGCGAGGGTGTACGCCAGCTCCAGATCGGCCGTCGCTCCGGCCTCCTGGATGTGGTAGCCGGAGATCGAGATGGAGTTGAACTTCGGCATCTTCGCGCTGGTGTACGAGAAGATGTCGGAGATGATCCGCATCGACGGCTTCGGCGGATAGATGTAGGTGTTGCGGACCATGAACTCTTTCAGAATGTCGTTCTGAATGGTTCCGGCGAGTTGTTCGGGCTTGACGCCCTGCTCTTCCGCGGCGACGACGTACAGCGCGAGAATCGGCAGCACCGCGCCGTTCATCGTCATCGACACGGACACCTGGGACAGATCGATGCCGTCGAAGAGTTGCCGCATGTCGAGGATCGAGTCGATCGCGACACCGGCCATACCGACATCGCCCTGGACGCGCGGATGGTCGGAGTCGTAGCCGCGGTGGGTCGCGAGGTCGAAGGCGACCGACAGGCCCTTCTGCCCGGCCGCGAGATTGCGGCGGTAGAAGGCGTTGGACTCCGCGGCGGTGGAGAATCCGGCGTACTGGCGGATGGTCCACGGCTGGTTGACGTACATCGTCGGGTAGGGGCCGCGCACGAAGGGCGCGATCCCCGGGTAGCTGTCGAGGGGGTAGCCCTCGGCGACGATCGCGTCGCGGTCCGCCCGGGTGTAGACCGGCTTGACGTCGATCCCCTCGGGCGTGGACCACACCACTTGGTCCTTGGTGTACAGGTTGGCGGTGGCGACGGATTCGGTGAGCGCGTCGGCCTGCTCCGGAGTGGGAGCGGACGGCACCGGCGCCGCCGGGTCGGTCAGCGGGATGTCGGCGAAGCTGCCGATCTCGTGTTCGATACTCACTTACGCTCCCAGGGTGTCGAGCAGGTCGGTCAGCGCGGCAACCGCGTCGATACGGGCGGTGAGGAAGCCGTCGGGACGGCTCTCGCCCTGCACATCGCCGACGGCTTTCTCCGGTCCGGCGAGCAGCACGGTCGTGATTCCCGCGGCGCGCAGCGCGGCGGTGGCGGTCGCGGCTTCCTGGCCGTACCGGGCATCGGTGCCGCAGAGGATCGCGATACTCGCGCCGGAGCCGCTGACGGCGGCGGCGACGGCATCGCCCGTGAGATCGAGCGGACCCGGGTTGACGGTCTCGATGCCGCCCGATGCCATCAGGTTCGCGGCGAAAGTGCTGCGGCCGTTGTGTTCTGCGACGGGTCCGAGCGGTGCGAGCAGCACCTTCGGCCGGGCGCCGTGTGCGGCGAGGTAGACGTCCGAGCGGTCACGCAGCGCCTCGAACGGCGCCGCATAGCGCGCGGCGAACGTGCCGGCGTCCGCGGCGCCGGCGGGGAGCGGGGCCTCGGCGAGATTGGGGAACTCGTTGATGCCGGTGAGCGCGGTCCTGCGATGCGCGATGTCGTCTTCCCTGTGCGCACGGGTCGCGGCGATGCGTTCGGCGACCAGCCCCGACTCGAGGGCGGCGCGGTATCCACCGGCAGCTTCGATCTCCTGGAAGAACTCCCAGGCCTTGGCGGCAATCTGCGCGGTGAGTTCCTCGACGTACCAGGATCCGGCGGCGGGGTCGAGAACGCGGCCGAGGTTGGATTCCTCGAGGAGCAGCAACTGGGTGTTGCGGGCGATGCGTGCGGCGAACCCTTCGGACACGCCGAGCGCGCCCGTCGGCAAAGCGGCATCGAACGGCAGCACGGTCACGGCGTCGGCACCGCCGATGCCCGCGCCGAATGCGGCGAGGGTGGTGCGCAGCATGTTCACCCAGGGGTCGCGCTGGGCCATCATCGCGGCCGAGGTGACTGCGTGCTGGGGAGCGTTGCCGGCTTCCGGTGCGCCGACCACCTGGGCGATACGTGCCCACACTTGCCGGCCCGCGCGGAACTTCGCGATGGTCTGGAACTGATCGTCCGTCGCAGCCAGGCGGAACTCGATCTGTCCGAGCGCCTGCTCCGGCGAGAGTCCGGCGGTGATCAGTTCGCGAACGTACGCGAGACCGGCGGCGACCGAGGCGGCGAGTTCCTCGGCGTCCGAGGCACCGGCGTCATGGAATGCGGTGCCGTCGACGGTGAGGGCCCGAACCGTGCCGGTTCGCTCTGCCGCCACGACCGCGAGTTCGACCGCTTCCGGCACGGTGGTGTCCGCGCGGCCCGAGAATTCGCTGGTCAGCGGCGCGGCACCGAGAAAGAGGCGTACGGCATCCGGGTCGGCGAGGTCGCTGCGGGAATCGACGACCGCGTACAGCGCTGCGGTGGCAGCAACGGTCTCGGCCCGGGCGTCGAGTGTCACCGGCGCGAGGTCGAGCAGTACGTTCTCGAGGGCTGCGCCGAGAGACTCGACGGGAAGGTCGGTGCCGCCGACACGCAGCCACAGTGCACCGACGCCGTTTTCGAGGCCGTTGAGGATGCGCTCGTTGACCTTGGTGGCGGTGCCGTAACCGGTCGCCGCCGCGTCGCCGCCGAACTGCGCGGACACCAGCCAACCGGTGGTGACGTCGCGGGTGGAGGAACCTCCGCGTACGAACGGGAACTCACCGGGCAACGGGACTTCGGGACGTTCGTCGCGAATGCCGTAGAGGGGGTTTACGGTGACACCGTCGTACGTCGTGGTCTCGAGCAGTCGCTGCGGCTCGGGGCCGAGTTCTGCCGGGTCGACACGCCGAGACTTCGCGAGCACTCCCGCGACCGCGTCCTGCCACTGCGCATATGCGCGCGCGGCGTCCTCGGCTTCTGCAGCTAATGACACGTGCGATTCCTCCTACTGCGGCATGCAGGATCTGTTCGGCGGCGTTGTGGGCCGGAGGCGGATGATCCCGAAAAGGTTAAACCTTTGTCGCTGTGATGCTAGCCGCACACTCTGGACACTCACTGTGGGGATTCCCATAGATTCTCTAACGATCGATAAATGTGGTCCGCAGTGTGTGATCGGGCACGCCGGTCGCGGCACCTCCGGAAGTACCGCGCCCCGCGGGTACGCTCGGATCCCGTGACGAGGATTATCGGAGACCGCAGGATCCTCGGTCTCCTCCTCTTGCTCGCCGCTCTGGTCGCCGTGGCGCTGCTGGTTCCGCTCCCCTCCGTAGGACAGATCCGCGAGTGGTCCCAGTCGGTGAACGGCCCCACGCTGATCCTGACGTTCTTTGCGATCCACACACTCGTGACGATCGCTCCCGTGCCGCGAACGGTGTTCACGCTCAGCGCCGGTGTGCTCTTCGGGAGCGTGACCGGAATCGCGGTGTCGGTCGCCGCAACAACCGCAAGCGCGATTCTGGCGTTTCTTCTGCTGCGCGCCGTAGGGCGCACCGTCGTCGAGGCGCATCTGACGCACCCCGCCGCCAAGGCGGTCGATCTGCGCCTGGCCCGCCGTGGCTGGCTCGCTGTCGGGTCCCTGAGATTGATCGCGGCTGCACCGTTTTTTGTCGTCAACTGCTGTTGCGCGGTGTCGTCGGTGCGATTCGTGCCGTACACCCTCGCCACGATGGTCGGCATCCTTCCCGGCACCGTCGGTGTCGTGTTGCTCGGCGACGCCCTCACCGGCCGGGCCGATCCCGCGTTGATGGTCGTCAGCGCCGTGTGTATCGCGGTCGGTATCGGTGGCCTCCTACTCGAAGCGCGACTCCCCGAACCGGCGGGCTCGGCTCTGGATGCTGTCGTCGATCCCCCGGCACACTCGACCCGGAGCGAGTGACACGGCCCGGTCGATACGGAGTATTGCCCCGACTCTGCCGCACTCCCCTTCACACTGGGAGCGATGACGGGGAGCGGAGCGGGAAGATGACGAGATACGAATCCATTCGCGTCGAGACCGAGGATCGCGTGACCACGGTGGTCATGGCGCAACCGGATCGTCGCAATGCCGTCGACGGTGCGATGGCTGCGGAACTCGCGCGGGCATTCGAAGAGTTCGACACCGACCCCGGCACCGACGTCGCCGTCCTGTACGGCGAGGGCGGGACGTTCTGCGCCGGCGCCGATCTGAAATCGATCGGTACAGAGAGAGCCAACACCGTCGCGGTGGAGGGTCACGGCCCGATGGGCCCGACGCGCCTGAGCATGTCGAAACCGGTGATCGCGGCGATCGAGGGCTATGCGGTGGCCGGTGGTCTCGAGCTTGCGATCTGGTGTGACCTGCGGGTTGCCGCGTCGGACGCCGTGTTCGGCGTGTTCTGCCGGCGCTGGGGAGTACCGCTCATCGATGGCGGCACCGTGCGCCTACCGCGACTGATCGGCGAGAGCCGGGCCATGGACATGATTCTGACCGGCCGGCCGGTGGGTGCGGACGAGGCGCTCGGTTTCGGCCTGGCCAATCGTGTGGTCGAGCCCGGCACCGCGCGAGCAGCCGCAGAGCAGCTTGCCCGCGAGCTGACGCGCTTTCCGCAAACCTGCATGCGCAACGACCGCCGGTCGGCTCACAACCAGTTCGGACGCACAGAGCGAGAGGCCATGGCACTCGAGATCCGGGTCGGGATGGAATCTCTCGCGGTCGATACGACCCACGGCGCTGCTCGGTTCAGCGACGGAGAAGGCCGCCACGGCGACTTCTCGTAGACCGGCCCGGCTGGACGGGCGTGCGCCACGGGGTCATTTTGCCGGGGCCTTGCGGGGCCGTCCCCGGCGCGCCGGCCGGGCAGGAGACGGGCTCGCCGGCTCCGTCGACGGTTGTTCCTCGGCCCCCGATGCGCCGGACGGAGCGTCGCGCCAGCTGATTTCGATTTCGATTTCGATCTCGTCGCCGTCGACCTCGATCTCCAGCTCCCACCGCACTCGATCGGCGACCTCCATCGTCACCGAGTCACCGGACGATCCCAGCTCCACCTCCGAGCCGTCGGCGAGAGCACGGCCGAGTTCGATCAGCCGCTCGGACGCTTCCTTACGAGAAAGCTCGGACGTCTTCTTGATCTCCAGCTTGGGCACGACGACTCCTGACCTCAGCGCAGTGTGCACTCACCGTAACCGCCGCGAGGTGTGTGACCGGCCCGAACGAGAAGACGGACGGCGGGTCAGCGGCCGCACGAACCTTCGCGACCTCTGCCTGCATCGCCCTCGCTCGTGG
Source organism: Rhodococcus sp. BL-253-APC-6A1W (assembly GCF_012843405.1). Lineage (NCBI taxonomy): Bacteria > Bacillati > Actinomycetota > Actinomycetes > Mycobacteriales > Nocardiaceae > Rhodococcus > Rhodococcus sp. BL-253-APC-6A1W. The sequence goes on along the minus strand of NZ_JABAFB010000008.1, from coordinate 233,175 downwards.
GAAACTCGATCAAGGGATGGGTATCACGCCGGGTACCGGTGTGGCTTCCCGGCCGCTCCGGCGACCCCGACCGAACGGCGGTGCACACCGCATGAGCGAACACCCACCTGCCGGCGAATCGTCCGGGGAAGTAGTGGCTCCTCGGCGGCTGCTGGGTCTCCTGCTGGCGATGGCGATGTTCGTCCTCGTCGTCGATACCTCACTGATGAACGTGTCCATCTCGTCTGTGGTTCGCGATCTCGACACGACCGTGAGCGGTGTTCAGTCGGCGATCGCGCTCGAGGCACTGGTCTCGGCCGCGTTCATCCTGATCGGCAGCAAGATCGGCGACCTCATCGGACGGAAGCGGGCCTACGTACTCGGCCTGCTGGGCTATGCCGTCGGTGCGACAGCCATGGCACTCGCACAGACCCTCACGGCGGTCATCGTCTTCTGGGCCGTCCTGGGCGGTATCGGCGCGTCGCTGCTGTTACCCGCCATGCAATCGCTCATCCACGGAAACTTCGAAGGGAAGGCGCAGAAGAAGGTCTACGCCCTGGTCGGGGCGGCCGCCGCGATCGCCGCTGCGGTCGGGCCACTGCTCGGCGGGTTCATCACCACGTTCCTGTCGTGGCGGGTGGGCTTCGTCCTCGAGGTTGTCGTCATCGGGATCGTGTTGTGCGGGATCGGACTCGTCCGCGACGTGCCGTACACCGGTCCGCGGACGATCGACCTGGTCGGCGCCGCCCTCTCCGTCGTGGGAATGGGTGGCGTCGTACTGGGGATTCTGGTGTGGCAGGAAGGCGGCGAGTTCGTCGGCGTGCTCCTCGTGCTCGGCGCACTCTCGCTGGTCTGCCTCGCGGGCTGGCTCGTGCGCCGCAAACATCGAGGGAAGACGACGTTGCTGGACCCGGATCTGTTTCACTCCACGATGTTCCGGCTGGGAATCACGGGACAGATGCTCCAGCAGATCGCCCTGGGCGGGACGATGATCGCGTTGCCCATCTACCTACAGATGGTGCTCGAATACAACGCGCTTCAAGCGGGACTGTCGCTCGCGCCGCTGTCTCTCAGTATGTTCGCGGTGGCGTTGCTCGCAGGCAACAAGGCCGGCGACCGGCGCCCCAGCAGCATCATCCGGGGAGGGTTCGTGCTGTTGACGATCGGCATCGCCGCGCTGATACCGATCGTGCCGCGAGCCGAATTCGGATGGGGGCTCATACTTCCCCTGATGATCGCCGGATCCGGCCTGGGTTTGCTGGTGTCCCAGCTCAACAACTACACACTCGCACCGATCGACGAAGAGCGCATCAGCGAAGCGGCGGGGGTCAATTCCGCGTCGGGGTCGTTCGGACTCTCGTTCGGACTCGCATTCGCAGGTGCTCTGATGCTGGCGACACTGTCCTTCACGTTCACGTCCATGGCGGAATCGAGCACGGTGCTCCCTCCGGCCGAGCAGCGTCAGGTCGCGCACGTGCTCGAGGACGACGCGCAGGTCATGAGCAACACACAACTCGAACAACTGCTCGTAGAACAACCACCGGTGATTCGAGACGAGATCGTTCGGATCAACACGGACAGCCGTCCTCGCGCTCTGCAGGTGGCCCTGCTCGTTCCGCTCGTCGCAGGCCTCGCCGGAATCGTCACCTGCCTACGGATGGGGCGCATACCCGATCCGGAATCCCACGAACCGGCGGACAGCACCTAGGCGGTGGTGTCCCCGGCCAGACCTGCCCTGCGCCGGGTCGCCTCGGTGATCGCGGACCAGTCCTGACGGGCCTGCCCGTGGGCCAGCGCATCGATGAACACATCTTCGAGCACGCTTCCGAACGGCAGCGTCACGTCGGCCTTCCGTGCCTGGGCGCGTGCGAGGCGCACATCCTTCAGCCCGAGAGCCAGGCCGAATCCGGTCGGCTCATACGTGCGACGAGAGATCATCCGCCCGTAGCCCTCGTAGACGGCACCGGGGAACAAGCTGTCGTTCATGATGTTCATCAGCAACTCCGGTGATCCGCCCACCTTCTCCGAGATGGTCGTCGCCTCGGCCATGGCCTGGAGTGCGTTGGCGATCAGATAGTTGCCGAGAATCTTGACGATGTTGGCCTGCTTGGGGTCCTCGCCGATCCGCCACGTCCGGCGTCCGATCGCCTCGAGCAGCGGAGCCACTTCCTCCACGGCGGAGGAGTCACCCGCGGCGAGCACCGTCAGGTTGCCCGCGTCCGCAACTTCCGCGCGCCCGAAGACCGGGGAGGCCACGTAGCGGACGCCTATACCTGTCAGCGCCTCCGCAGCGTGGGTAGCCATTTCGGGGCTCACCGTGGCGAGGTTGACGTGGATGGCACCCGGCGGCATCGCAGCGAGAGAGTCGGGAGACAGTACGGTGCCCGCGAATGCGTGGTCGTCGGCGAGTGCACTACACGAGATGGGCACACGCAACGCCTCCGCCGGCGAGTCGACTTCCGTGGCACCGTACTCGACCACAGCGCCGGCTTTGCCGGGGCTTCGATTCCAGACGGAGACGGTGTTTCCGGCTCGTGCCATATTGCGGGCCATCGGTGTACCCATCGTGCCGAGGCCGAGAAATCCGATCTCCACAGCAAAGTCCTTCCCATCGGGAAAGCGTGTTGGCGGCCGGTTCAACTCTAGCGCCGCCTCCGTGCGGGCGCGGGCGCTCGACGGAAGCGGGCGAACGGTCGCGGCGGCTCGTCAGACCCGAGAGAAGCAGTACCGCCGGATCGCGCAGGGTCGTGGATCAGTCGTTCTGCAGTGCGTCGATCGCGGCTGCGAGTTTGGCGGCGGCGTCCTCCGCGACCTCACGCAACCCCTCGGTGTCGGCCACCTGCACCATGATCTGCGGGTTCATCGCATCGATGATGATCACGTCGTCGTTCTCGGGGTCCCGACGCACCACGACATTGCAGGGCAGGAGAAGACCGATCTGCCTGTCGGTGGTCACTGCGCGATGCGCGAGTGGCGGATTGCACGCGCCGAGAATCACGTAGTCTTCGATGTCCTCGTCGAGTTTGGCCTTGAGCGTCGCCTTCATATCGATCTCGGTGAGAACACCGAAACCCTGCTCCGACAATGCTTTTCGAGTCCGGTCGAGTGCGTCGTCGAAGGTGGTCGCGAGAGTGGTCGAGAGTGCGAGGGTCATGGGTGTTTCCTTTCCGGTCCGGCGTCGGGCCCGCTTTGCGTCAGGCAGGCACCTCCTCTCAGTATACCCCTCGGGGTATACCCACTCCCCGTTCGGACGCCCGGCCCACCGGGCCGACCGAGGGTGCGCGACGAACTCGGACCCCTACTCCGGCGAGGGCGACGCCGACGTCCTCGACGGCCCGGACCAACTCACGACCACCGACCGCACCCCCGACCATTCCAGCATCGACCGAATCGGCCCGCCTGCGCACAATTGACGGTCGAGTTCTCTCTGTTGCGCGCCCAGATCACGGCCGTCGGGTACCCCGACGAGGATCTCGACAGGGGCAGTACTGCGCCCACCCTCGAGCAGGAGTTGTTCCTCGTGGACGGCATGGACCGGGACGTCCTCGTTTCCGGCAGCATCTCCGACGACGAGCGCGACGTAGTCGGCTTCGTCGTCGTGGTAGACGACGAGATGACTGGGGCGCGTCGTTGCGGGCAAGGAAACGTCCACATGCTCGCCTCGACGCACCTCCTGCAGTTCCCCACCGAGGCTCACCCGCCGGGCAGTCCAGCTGAAGAATCCGGTATCAAACTCCTTCATCGCTCGCCCGCTCTCCTCGTGGTCACTCGTACGAGAGTTATTCGTCGCCGGAGTGCGGCGGGACGGGTGAGTGTTTCTGCGGACCTCCGCCGTCACACGTCAGCGCGAGCGGCGCTTGTCGCGTAACCGGGTAGCGAACTCGCGCGCCTTGCGCTGGTTCTCCGGTTTGGACGCTTCGCGCTTGACCACCTGGATTGCCTTGACGGCCACGCCGCCCTTGATGACCCTGCTGAGCATTCCCATCGTGTGCCTCCTGTCGTGCGGACATCGAATCCGATACTTCAAACGGTACGAGCCGACACCGGACTGCGCGACCTACCGGTAGTCCTCCGGACCCACCAGGAGGCACGGCAATGCTCCCGCGGTGACGACGAACGATCATCACGATCCACAGAAAGGACACGATATCCAGGTCCGAAGGTCCCTGATCGCGCGACGATCATCCCTTGTGCTGGGCCGACTTCCTGCAGAGAATCACCGCATGGGGAACTTCGGGGTGCCCGCCGACCTTTCGGACGACGAGATCGTAGAAGGCCTCTATTTCTGGCGAAACAGACTGCGCCACTTCGCTTCCGAAGGAGACACCGTCGCCGAGGAAGAGGCTCGCGCCGCCCTCGGACAATTCACGAGCGAGGCTCAGCGGCGCGGACTTCACTGAGGCGGGCGACCGCTCCCCCGGCTGTCGTCCGACGCCGCCCGGCGTTCGCTGCGCCCACCGCCGTGGCCGGATCGACCGTCGTCGATGCGTGGGAAACATGGGGGATCGCTAACGGTTTCCGGTTTCTCTCGGCGAGTCGAGTGGGCTCACCCGAACGGCCACAGTGGGTTCTGCGGAATCCTGCCCTTCCGACGGAACCGTCGGATCCACCACGAGAACAGGGACCGGACAGTGCGCCGTGAGGTACTCCGCCACACTGCCGAGCATCCGGGTCGACATCCCGCGGCCCCGCTTCCCGACGACCAGCACGTCTGCACGGTGGTTCTCGGCGTACCAGCGCAGGCACTCTCCGGGCGGACCTGCAAGAACCGCGTAACCCACCGGAACGGTCCCGGCGCCGGAGGCTGCCGCGGTCAGACGCTGCTTCGCCCGGTCCACCATCGTCGAGTCGGGGTCGTTGGCGTCGTCGTAGGACACGACCGCGACCAGCTCGAGAACTCCGCCGCCGCTCCCGAACAAGCGCAGCGCCGAGTGCAGCGCGTGCTCGGCCTCGACGGACGCGTCGTACCCGACCATCACGCGGAGTCCGGACGCCTTCGCGGCGTCGGCGCCCCAGCTGTCGACGGACGTCACGTCGACGGAGCGGGGATTGCGTTCGACTCGCTCGTACGCAATGGGGACGAACAACGGCCCGAGGATCACCGCGATGAGTGTCCATCGACCGTCGTGTCCGCGGCGCGCCATCCATAGACCCGTCAGCAATCCGACGCACACCCACACGACGACGAAGACGGCAAATACGGTCCAGTTCACGATCTTCTCCTCGTACACGATGCAGCATCACGGTGTGTCCGCGTGCGGACCTCGGGGACAGTGCGCACCTCGGGGACGGTGCGCACCTCGGGGACGGTGCGCACCTCGGGGACTGTGCGGAAGTCGGGGACTGTGTCCCGCGCCGAGCTCGGCCGAACTCTGCCTCCCGGCGCCGCGCCGAGCCCGATCTCAGGCATGACGCTCACCCTTCTGGTAGACGTCGGGGATCCCGTCTCCGTCGTCGTCGACCGTCTCCAGTGCGACGATCCTCCGGTAGGTGCGGTTGCGGACGACAAGCACCGACGAAGCGCACAAGGCACTGAGCAGCGAGCCGCACAAGACGGCGACCTTGATGTGGTCGGCGGCAGGAGTCCCCGCGCCGTACGCGAGATCCCCGATCAGCAACGACACCGTGAATCCGATACCGCCGAGCAGCGCGACCCCGAACACATCGACCCAGCTCAGTTCGTCGTCCAGGTGCGCGCGGGTGAAGCGCGCCACCAGGTAGCTGACACCGAAGATTCCGACGACCTTACCGAGGACCAAGCCCGCAATCACGCCGATGGAGATGGGATCGGTGAGGGCATCGGCCAACCCCGTGAGGCCACCGACCGTCACGCCGGCGGCGAAGAACGCGAACACCGGTACCGCGACTCCGGCGGACAGCGGGCGAATCCGGTGTTCGATGTGCTCGGCCACCGGAATCTTCTTACCGTCGACCATCCGTGACACCGGAACCACGAACCCGAGCAGGACGCCGGCAATCGTGGCGTGCACCCCGGATTCGTGGACGAGCCACCAGGTGACAGCAGCCAAGGGCACCAGCACCCACCATGCGTTCACCCCGCGCTGCAGGGCGAACCCGAACGCCAGCAGGGGAAGCAGCGCAGCGCCGAGAAAGAGCAGCTTTACATCGTCGGTATAGAACACGGCGATCACCGTCACCGCCAGGAGGTCGTCCACCACGGCCAGCGTGAGCAGAAACGTCCGCAGCGCCGACGGCAGGTGTGCGCCGATCACAGCGAGGATGGCCACCGCGAACGCGATGTCGGTCGCGGTGGGGACCGCCCAGCCGTTGAGCGCCTCCGCACCGCCGCGCGCGTTGATCGCAACGAAGATCAACGCGGGGACCACCATGCCGCCGAGCGCGGCGGTGACAGGCATCGCGGCGCGGCGCAGATCCCGCAGACTGCCTTCGACGAATTCGCGCTTCAGTTCCACACCGACGACGAAGAAGAAAACCGCGAGCAGCCCGTCCGCCGCCCACGTGCCCAACGACAAATCCATGTGGAGCGCCGACGGACCGACGGTGGTCTCGCGCAAGGCGTGGTAGGAGTCGGACCACGCGGTGTTCGCCCAGATGAGCGCGGCGACCGCCCCGACGAGCAGCAGGATGCCGCCCACCGTTTCTTTGCGCAGAATGTCCGCCACACGCCGGGATTCCTCCCAGGAACCACGGGACAGGAACGGAAGGCCGGAGAAGATGCTCGACATCACACGTCCTCGGAAGACAGCGCGGCCGACTGTCGTGCGGGGCAGCATCGGCCGGGCCGAGAATTCACGACGGGAGTCAACGCGCCGGGCATCCCGGCAGGCGGGGTTGGAGATACAACACGACGGTACACACAGTCCTCCGGCTCGAGAGTGAGATCATCACCTTGCCGACCAGACTTCCCGGCGCACCGGAAAGGACAGTACCGCACTCGTACGGTGTGGACGGTCGTCGCCCTCCTGCGCCTCGCACATGCTGGGGCAGGCCGTCGCGAGCAACCGGCGCTCCCGTGCGGTGATCCCGTATCTCTGGCACCATCATGGCGTGACGACCGATCGGATCGAAGTACAGCGGACCGTCAAGTCCGATCCCGCAGCGATTTTCGCGGTGCTGTGCGACCCCCAGGGGCACGTTGCCATCGACGGTTCCGGCATGTTGATGGACGCGGAGGGCCCGGTGGTGACCGCGGCCGGCGATAAATTCGTCGTTCACATGGACCGGGAGGCCCTCGGTGACATTCCGATGGGTGAATACGATGTCACGGTCACGATCAGAGACTTCGTCCCGGAACGAGAGATCTCCTGGACCATCCTGGGAAGAGTGCGACCCCAGATCGGGCACATCTACGGCTACCGGATCGAACCCGTCGACGACGGTTCTCTCGTGACGTCGTACTACGACTGGTCCGAGATCCACCCGACGTGGCGCGAGGCGGGCATCTTTCCGGTGATCTCCGAGGCGACTCTCAAATCGTCGCTCGGTATCCTCGCGCGCACCGTGCGCCGGGGTTATCCGCACTGATCACGGACCCGGGGGTGCGTCACGTCCCGTGCCTGCCTCGGGCATGATCTCGACGTAGCCGTCCGTCCCGTTCACGCGAATGAGCGAGCCGTCCCGGATCGTCCCGGTGGCGTGCTGCACGCCCACCACGGCCGGCACGCCGTACTCCCGTGCCACCACCGCGCCGTGGGTCATCAGTCCGCCCACCTCGGTGACCAACCCGCCGATCGAGACGAACAATGGGGTCCAACTCGGATCGGTATACGCGGTGACCAGGATGTCGCCCGGCTCGAGGTCCGCCTTCGCCATGTCGTCGACCACCCGGGCTCTCCCCTCGACCACCCCGGCGGAGACCGGCATGCCGGTCAGTGCGCCGTCGGGGACGTCCTCACGCCGGTACTCCCCCACGATGACCTCCCCGTCGGACGTGAAGACCCGAGGGGGCGTGAGAGACGTGTACGTGCGGAACAAGTCTTTCCGCTCCCGCACAAGGGCATCGCACTCTCGATGCGTGCGCACGATGTCGCGCAGTTCCTCGAACCTCAGGTAGAAGATGTCGTCCCGGTGGCGGAGTACACCTGCGTGCACGAGGCGCTCGGCTTCGGCGGACAGTGCTCGTTTGTACACGAAATAACGGCTGACCATGGCGTACTTCGGGTACTCCCGGTACCCCGAGAAAGTCCGGAGACGGTCGATCATCCGTTCGGTCTCGTCGGCTTTCCGATTCCCGTCCGGCAGCGTCCGTAGGCGTCCGAGCAACTCGCGTGTCTTTTCTTCCGCCTCACGCCGGCCGTGTTCGAAACGCCGCATCGCAGCGCCGGGAGCAAAGTTCTCGACATTGCCGACGATCACCGGCACCAGAGCCGTCGGCCGTTCGCTCCAGCGTGGCCTCGTGATGTCGATCTCGCCGGCACAGCGCATCCCGTACTCGGCGAGATACTCGTCGATCGCGGCTTCGGCCTGCCGACCGCCGGGGATCTCACCCAGTTCCCGCCGGAAACGTTCGTCGTCGCCACCCGATCGCGCCACATGCCGAAGGAACTCCACCACCTCCGGGTACGGCCGGATCGCGTCCGCGACGTCGAGGAGCGCCAAACCCATCTCGGAGGTGACGTTGTGGGGAACGGATTGCGCGAGCGTGTCGGCAACGTTCCTCTTACCGAGCCACTCGTGGAGATGGGCGTCGAGCCACCGCGCCGATTCCGTCGCGGAGGTGATCACCCGAAGACTTCGCGGATCGAACAACAGCCGTCTCAGCTCCTGGATGTCGCATTCTATGAAATCGAGCAACGCCGTCCCGGATCTGCCACGGATCTCGCGCTGCAACGCGTCCAGAGAGGCCTCCGCGTGCGCGATCAACTCGGTGACGACCTCCGGGTCCGCGTCGAGCAGGTCGGGTGCGTCCGGCACGGGACCGCCCGGCTGCTCGTCGGTGCCCGATCCAACGAGATCCGCGCGGGCGAGAACGGTGTGCAAGGCATCCCCGATGAGTGGATCGGATCTTCCGAGGCCTTCCACCAGGGCGGCACGGGTCGCCGGTGCGGACAGCGCAGCGGTGACATCGACGAACAACCGTCCTCCCGCATCACGCATGGGTGCCGGACTCGTCAACTGCCACACGGAGATTCCCAACGGCTTCATGGCGTCGGTCATCATCTGCTGATGTCCGACCGACACGTAGACGTGTTTTTCTCCGTCCCGTACTGCGGGGAGCGGGAACAGGGTGGTGACGGGCCGACTCTGGACGACGCGGAAGTCGTCGCCCACCAGACACCATTCGATGTCCTGGGGGCAGCCGAAATGAGCCTCGATGTCCCGCCCCAGACGCGCGAGACGAAGGATCTGCGCGTCGGACAGGACGGGGATGTTCCGCCGCTCCGGTTCGACTTCCCGGACGCGCGTTCCCCCGGTGGGCGCAGCCCACAGAGCGTGCCGTTTCCGGGCAACCGCCCTGGTGACGACATCGCCTGCGCGCACGCTGTAGACGTCCGGTTTCACCGAGCCCGACACGAGGGCCTCACCGAGCCCGAAGACTGCTTCCACGGACACGACCGTGCGATCGGAGGTAACCGGGTCGGCGGTGAACATAACCCCCGCCGCGTCCGGGAACACCATCTTCTGCACGACCACAGCCATACGGACCTGCCGGTGGTCGAATCCGTTCCGCATTCGATAGGTGACGGCCCGCTCGGTGAACAGCGACGCCCAGCATCGCGTTACGCACCGAAGGATCTGGTCACGGCCCGAGACGTTGAGGTACGAATCCTGCTGTCCGGCGAAAGACGCCGTGGGCAAGTCCTCGGCGGTGGCACTGGACCGGACCGCGAAGGCGGCATCTCCACCGAAGCCGCCGAGCGCCGCGAGGACCGCGCCCGCGACATCGTCCGGAACGCCGTGATCTTCGATGGAGTCGCGGAGCGTCCCGCTCGCCACACGGATCCCGTCGCGGTCGTCCGGGTCGAGTAGCGACAGTCGATCGAGCAGGTCACCGAATGACGGAACGGCGTCCATGGCACGCGTGAATGCATCCGCTGTGACGCAGAAGCCGTCCGGCACACGCGTCCCTGCGACCCTCGTGAGTTCTCCTAGATTCGCCCCTTTTCCTCCTGCCGGCGCCCCCTGTTCCCGCCCGACCTCATCTAGACCCAGTACGTAGTTCATGCCCGCTCCTCTCGCTGCGCGCCCGAGCACTCTGCGAGCGAGTATGGGCCGAAAATCCGGGTCTCATGAGGTCGCCCGATGCGGTATAACGTGAAAGGGGGATAGCGAGACGTGTATACCCCGCCCTAGCGGGCCTGGGGTTCCGGAGCGTCCGCTGAACGCACACGGCGCCAACGTATTCGAGGTTCTCGGGCGCCGGAAACGTATCGCGATGCCAGAATTCTCTCACCACCCGGCCATTTCGTGCGTGCCTGTCGCGCCACCGAACCGTCCGAGGAGAGATATGCACCGGAAACTGTCCCGCCTGATCGTCACCCCGCTCGTCACCGTCGCGGCCGCATCACTGAGCGTGGGTGCGGCGCACGCGGTCCCGTGGAACTCCGTCGACTTGTTCCCGCCGAAGGATCCCGTCGAGACACCGTTCTGCAGCATCGATTACGTCGACCCCAACGACTTCGGTCGATTCGACAGCAGTGACGTCACCGTGGCCTCGCCCGCACCCGGGCAAGTGATCTTCACGTTCCACACCCATTCGCAGTCTGCAGCGCCGTACACCCAGAGGGCGCATGTGGTCTGGGCAAACCTCGACACGGGTTTCAACGGCGTCGGCGAGGCAACGGCGCGTATCGACGCTGGTGACACGATCATCGAGTTGCCTGTCCAGAACACGGAACCGGGCCGGATCACGGCCGTCACCGGTGTCACCAACACCGCAGACAACGGGCAGAACGTTACGTACTACGACTGCTCCACCGAATACACCGTGCCCTGACGAAGCACGCCGCCGTCCTGACCCCTGGTCAGGACGGCGGCGCCGTGACTACGTCCGCACGAGAAGCCGACGCCACGTCGAACGCGGTGTCGTCGAATGCCGCAAGCTCCTTCAGCATCCGCCGGGTCGACCACGGCCAGTTGAAACTGTTACGGCCGTTGGCGTCGAAGAAGTAACTCTGGCAGCCTCCGGCGTTGTACACCGTGCCGGCGAGTGCCTTCTGTACGCGCGTGTTGAAGGAGTCCTGCGCGGCGCGGCGGGGCTCGACGCGGGTCCATCCCTCCTGCCGCGCACGGGTCAGCACCTGGAGGACGTAACCGAGCTGCGCTTCGAGAATCGTGAATGCCGAGGTGTGGCCGGTGCCGAGCGACGGGCCGAGCAGAACGAATGCGTTCGGGAACCCTGCGACCGTGGTTCCGAGATATGCTTGCGGACTGCCCTTCCAGTGGTCGTCGAGGCTACGGCCCTGCGCGTCGAAGATTCGGCTCGCGACCGGCATGTCGAGAATGTGGAAGCCGGTGCCGAAGATGATCGCGTCCACGGCGGTTTCGCTTCCGTCCGCCGCGACCACGACGTTCCCGCGCACGGACGCGACGGCCGTCGGATGAACCTCGACGCCGGGTCGGGCCAGGGACCGGTAGTACTTGTTGGAGAACAGAAGTCGTTTACAACCCAGCGTGTACCGAGGCGTCAGCGTCTCGCGGAGTCGGGGTTCGCTCACCTGAAGTCGGAGCCATATCTTGCCGAGTTGCTGAATCACCTTCATGATCCACGGGTTTCGGAAGCCGAGTCCGAGCGCCTCCATGATGCCGTACTCGACGCGCCGGAGAGCGTCGTGCGCGCCCGGCACACGCCGGAGTACGGTGCGCTCGAAGGCGCGCAGGGCGTAGTCCGGCTTGGGCAGCACCCACTGGGCCGTGCGCTGATACACGTGCAGGGCTTCGACCTTCGGCTGGATCTCGGGGATGAACTGCACCGCGGACGCACCCGTGCCGACCACCGCCACGCGCTTTCCGGTCATGTCGTACCGGTGGTTCCACCGCGAGGAATGGAACACTTCGCCCGGGAACGTGTCGAGTCCGGGGACGTCGGGGACGAGGGGTTCGTTCCAGGGACCTGCTGCCGCGATGAGCGCGCCGGCCGTGATCACGCCGGCGGAGGTCTCGATGATCCATCGGTGGGTCTGTTCGTCCCACTGGGCGCGACGCATCTCGGTACCGAAACGCACGCGGGGAAAGATGCGGTGTTCCCCGGCCACTCGCTCGATGTAGTGCCGGATCTCCGCCTGCCCGGCAAAGAGACGGGACCAGTCCCGGTTGGGTGCAAACGAGTACGAGTACAGAGCAGAGGGGACGTCGCAGGCACATCCCGGATAGGTGTTGTCGCGCCACGTACCCGCGACAGCGTCTCCCTTTTCGAGAAGAACGAAGTCGTCGATCCCCTGTTGGCTCAACCGGACCGCCGCGCCGATACCGGAGATTCCGGCGCCCACGATCACCACCTCGTAATGCTTCACTGCCGAGCCTCCATATGCAGTTCCCCCGATGACAGGACCGAGTCGCCGTCCACGTGCACCCGTAGGTGCGAGCGGTGCCGGAAACCGATCCATCGACGAATTGTGTGTAACTCGCCGTCATACCAAGAAGTTACCAGGCACTGCAGTCTCCGACCACCGCGCCGACCACTCGCTCGGCATATGTTCTGCGGGCCCTCCGGATCCGGACAGCGTCAGCCGATTGCCGGAGGGATAACCGGGTATCTCGACGTCATGGACCAGTCGGAGACACCGCTGCTGACGGGGTTGGCGCAATACCACGAACTTGGTCGCTACGGATTCTCCCCGCCGGCGCACCGCGAGGGCCGCGGGGTTGATTCACGCGTCGTAGAGGTGCTCGGCATCGATCCGTTCCGGGCCGACGTACTCGCTTCCGGCGGTCTCGACGACCGAACCTCCAGCAACGGGTACCTGTCCCGGGCCGAGCAACTCATGGCCGAAGCAGTCGGCGCCGAACAGGCCTTCTTCTCGACCTGCGGCAGTTCGCTCTCGGTCAAGGCCGCGATGATGGCCGTGGCGGGAAACGATCCCGGCGGCTTGTTGCTCGGGCGCGATTCCCACAAATCGGTCGTTGCGGGATTGATCTTCAGCGGCGTCGTTCCCCGGTGGATCACCCCGCAGTGGGACGAGGATATGCACTTCTCCCATCCGCCTTCACCCGAACAGGTGCGGCAGACATGGGAGGAATACCCGGATGCCGCCGGAGCCCTGATCGTCAGCCCTAGCCCGTACGGCACATGCGCGGACATCGAGGGCATCGCCGCGGTATGCCACGAACGAGGCAAACCGCTGATCGTCGACGAGGCGTGGGGGGCACATCTGCCCTTCCACGACGACCTGCCGACGTGGGCCATGGATGCCGGGGCGGACGTGTGCGTGGTGAGCGTCCACAAGACGGGTTCGGGCTTCGAGCAGGGTTCGGTGTACCACGTGCAGGGAGACCTGGTCGACGGCGCACACCTGTCCGCCTGCGCGGATCTGCTCATGACCACGAGCCCCAATGTGATGATCTACGCCGCGATGGACGGCTGGCGACGGCAGATGGTCGAGCACGGCACCGAACTACTCGGGAGCGCACTCGACCTCGCCCGTCGCACGCGGGACCGGATCGCCGCACTCGACGGACTCGATGTCCTCGAAGGCCGCCTGCTCGGTGACCAGGCCTCACACGACCTGGACCGGCTCCAGATTCTCGTCGACGTCGACGCGCTCGGCGCCTCGGGCTATCAATGCGCCGACTGGCTCCGCGAACATTGCCGGATAGACATGGGATTGACCGATCACCGGCGGATCCTCGCAACGATCTCGATTGCCGACGACGACGACACGACGGACCGTCTCGTCCGCTCCCTCGAGTTGCTGGTGCAGGAAGCCGAATCGTTCGATCCCCCGCCGAAAATGTATCGATCCAGATTCTGCGCGAGCTCCGCGTGCCGCGGAGCCCGACCGGATACCATCTCGTTCTCGAGCACCTGAGCGTGCACGCTCGGTGGATCGCCGCTCACCTCGGTGTCCCTTCCGGTGACCTGCGCGTCGCCCTGTGGGGTCGGCCGATCGATTCCGCCGCGGCACGGTTCCTGGTGCACCACCGCCGCGTTCGGCCCGACCGGGGAGGATCGCGCTACTGCGCCCGATGTCTGGCCGAGTCCGAGCCGTGGTGGCGGGCGGACTGGGCCAATCCGTTGCTGCCGCTCTGTGTACGCCACCAGAGCTATCTGCAGTCGAAATGTGAAGGCTGCGGTCAGGTGCCGTGGACCGGGACGGCGTGGATGAGCGCTCTGGCCCCGCCGTGGCAGTGCCCGCAGCGTCACCCCCGCGACCCGACCCAGCGACCAGGAAGTGTGCGTCCTTTCTGTCGCCGCGATCTGCGTGACGTTGCTGTCCTCGCTGCACCGGAGAAGTTGTGTCATGCCCAGCAGAATCTGATCGAGTTCGCTGCCCTTGCCGATCTTCAGCCGAGCAGGCGGCTGCGCTACGACAACGCGGACATGCTCATCAGCGAGGTGCTCGACGAGTTGTGCCGCCGATTCGTCGAGACAGTCGAAGCTTCGCTCGAAGCCAAGGGATGTCCTCGGATTCTCTCTCGAAGTGATGCACGCGTTGCTGGCTGTTTCTCGACGTGATCGCCGGTACCGAAGCCCTCTCCGACGCGGCCCTCTTGGTGCTGGCCGGGTTCTACGCACGCGCTAAGGACCGTCACGCCAGACTGGGCACCCAGCTCACATGCGCGGCGGGGAACTCACGCCCATGCGGGCTGACCGGCGGCGCTACACCGCCGGCGAGGCGATCTGTGGCGCGGTGAGATCACGTAGTGGCTCAACACCCACAGGCTCCGTGATCTGCAGCGGAATCACCGCGTACCGATCAGCGAGCTCACCTCGAACCGTGTCGATCTGCTCGAGTTCGGCAACCGCTCGCTGCCGCAGCAGCGGCGAAGTGGGCGCCGCCGCGGCCAGGGAATTGTTGACCACCCACGCCCAGGGCGTGATGCCGGCGCGCCGCAGATCATCCTGCAGACCCGCCGCCTCGAGCACCGGGGTGGTCTCGGCCAGGGTCACCAGCACGACCTTGGTCTGTGCCGGGTCCTGCAGCCGCATCAGCGGGGTGGTGAAGCGACCGCCGTCGCCCATCTGCCGGGCGATCTCCCGGTGATACGACCCGGTCGCATCGAGCAGCAGTAGCGTGTGGCCGGTGGGTGCGGTATCGACGACGACGAACTTGCGGCGTGATTCGTGGATTATCTTAGAAAAGGCCTGGAACACT
The DNA here is from genome assembly GCF_012843405.1 of Rhodococcus sp. BL-253-APC-6A1W. Taxonomy (NCBI): domain Bacteria; kingdom Bacillati; phylum Actinomycetota; class Actinomycetes; order Mycobacteriales; family Nocardiaceae; genus Rhodococcus; species Rhodococcus sp. BL-253-APC-6A1W. The sequence goes on along the minus strand of NZ_JABAFB010000008.1, from coordinate 217,960 downwards.
GCGACTTCCTCGGTGCACGGGGAGAGCAGGTCTTCGGCGAGGGTGGCGCGGCCGGCCTCATCGAGCCCGGCGCCTTTGGTGGCGAGCACCCGGTCGCGGTAGGTCTCGCTCGCCTCATGGGGGTCGATGCGGGAGACCTCGAGGTGATCGAGTTCCCCGGCGACGGTGTCGGCCAGATGTGCGGCGGGGTCGGTGGTGGTCAGGTGCACGTCGTGGCCACGGCGGGCCAGGGCCACCGCGATCGCGGCGGCAATGGTGGTTTTGCCGACCCCGCCTTTGCCCATGCACATCACCAGTCCGGGCCCGTCGGCCTCGATCGCATCGACCAGATCTGCCAACGGGGCGTCGGCGACGGCGGCAAGCCCCGGATCGGTCCCGGTGGTCATTGCCGTGGTGGTGGTGGTGGTGGTGTCGAACAGGGTGCTCAAAGCGTCGAGGCCGACCATGTTGACCGGCTTGAGTTCCACCAGATCGGTGGGCAGCGCGGCGATCGCGGCGCCGCGACCCGCCAGTGCGGCCTGTTCACGCTGGTACACGGCGGTAGCCAGCGGGTCGGTGTCGTCGGCCGGGTCGGGCAGCACGCCGTTGACGACCACATGCTGTCTCGTCATGCCGATCGCGGCGAGTTCGCTGTGGGTGCGGGCGATCTCGGCCAGAGCGGCGCGGTTCGCGCGTGCCACGAGCACCAGGCGGGTGCGGCCGGGGGCCGACAAGGCCTCGACCGCGCCGGCGTACATGGCTTTCTGCTTGTCGAGCCCGGCCAGCGGTCCGAGGCAGGACGCGTCGCCTTTGCCGTGGTCGAGGAATTCGGTCCAGTTACCGGGCAGTTGCAGCAGCCGGATGGTGTGCCCGGTCGGGGCGGTGTCGAACAGCACGTGATCGAACCCGGCGACCCGGCCGTCGGGATCGGTGAGCAGCGAGGTGAATTCGTCGAACGAGGCGACTTCGGTGGTGCACGAGCCGGACAGCTGTTCGGTGATCGACGCGATCTCCGCTGCGGGCAACAATCCGCGGACAGGGCCGACGATGCGTTCGCGGTAGGCGGCAGCGGCCTGCTCGGGGTCGATCTCGAGCGCGCAGAGCCCCGGCACTACGGGGATCTCGGTGATCGTGTTGCCGATGTTCAGACCGAAGACCTGCCCGACGTTGGAGGCGGGGTCGGTCGAGACGAGCAGCACCTTCTTGCCGGCCCGGGCCAGGCGCACCGCCGACGCACACGCGATGGAGGTCTTACCGACTCCACCTTTGCCGGTGAAGAACACGAACCGGGGCGGGTCGGTCAGGAACGTGAGGTCGGCGGCAGCCATGAAAGCGGGGTACTCCTCGTCGGACGGGTATCGGCGGGCGGGATACGGATCTACATGGTCAGCAGCAGGTGGACTCGCCCGGGGTGCAGCAGGAGTCGCTGTCGTCGGCGAGCCCGAGCATCGTCACCCCGGACGGCGGCGCGGGTACCTCGAGGCCGGCCCAGGTGGCGAGCTCGGTGCGGGTCGGGTAGCGCCCGGTAGCGACGGTGACGTCGTCGACGAGCACGAGCGGCAGCCCGTCCGATCCGGCGAGTTCGAGGAATTTCTTGACGGTCTCGTTGTGGGCGAACGCGAGCGGGTCGTTGGCCAGGTTGTGGCGGGTGATGGCGGCGCCCTGCTCGGTCAGCGCGGCCATGTCGGCAGTGAAGGTGACCAGGTTCTGGTCGAGGTCCTCGCCGCACACGCCGGTGTTGCAGCACAGGGCCGGTTCGAAGACTGCGATGGTGCTCATAGGTATCAGGTAGTCCTTCAGTGATCGAGGCGAACAGGAGTGCCGGGACGAACAATTATCGGGTGTCAGCGACGGACAGCAGCCGGGTAGCGAGCTCCTCGACGCGGACGGCGATGTCGTCGCGCACCAGGCGCATCCGCTCGATGCCGTCGATGCCGCGTTCGGACGGCTCATCGGTGTCCCAGTTCTCCACGACCGCCCCGGCGGGCGCATCGAGGCGGGCTTCGCCGCCGAGGGTGACCACCAGGTCGACCTCGGTGAGGAGCTGCGGGGCGATCGGCTTGGGATACTCGCCTGCGATGGGGGCGTCGACCTCGCCGAGGACCTGCATCGACAGGGCGTTCAGGGACGATCCGGGTGCGGTGCCCGCGGAGTGGACGGCGATCCGGTCGCCTGCCGTCTTGCGCATGAGGGCGGCCGCCATCTGGGATTTGCCGCCGTTCTTGACACACACGAACAGCACCGACGCAGTGGGCACGACAGTAGTCCCTTCCCGAAGTACACGAATTGACGGGTGAATAGATACCAGTCAATATAGACGCATGTCGAATCAGCTGTCGAATGGGGACGGGCCCTGCTGCCCACCCCTGTCTCGTGAGCCCCTCACCTCCGATTGGGCCACCGACCTGGCCCGCATGTTCAAGGCCCTCGGCGATCCGGTGCGCCTGCGCATGCTCAGCATGATCGCCAGTCATCAGGGCGGGGAAAGTTGCGTGTGCGACATCAGCCCCGCGTTCGACCTGTCGCAGCCCACCATCTCGCACCACCTCAAGGTGCTGCGCGAAGCCGGACTGCTCGACTGTGAACGCCGCGGCACCTGGGTCTACTACCGGGTGCTCCCCGCCGCGCTGGAACAACTGTCCGCGGTGCTCGCCACCGAATCCGGGGTGCTGCCCGGGTCGGCGTGTGCCTGCGCCCCGACCGAACCTCTTCAGGAGATCGTCTCGTGACCACCACCGAACACCGGTCCGTCGCCGGCAAGATGTCGGTCCTCGACCGGTTTCTGGCCGTGTGGATCGGCATCGCCATGGTCACCGGTCTACTGCTCGGCCGTCTCATACCCGGGCTCGGCGACGCACTGAGCGTCATCGAGATCGACAGCATTTCACTGCCGATCGCGCTCGGTTTGTTGATCATGATGTATCCGGTGCTCGCGAAGGTCCGCTACGACCGCCTCGACACCGTCACCGGCGACCGTAAGCTGCTGATCTCGTCGCTGCTCCTCAACTGGGTGCTCGGCCCGGCATTGATGTTCACTCTCGCCTGGCTGCTGCTGCCCGACCTGCCCGAGTACCGCACCGGACTGATCATCGTCGGCCTCGCCCGCTGCATCGCGATGGTCATCATCTGGAACGATCTCGCCTGCGGCGACCGCGAAGCCGCCGCCGTCCTGGTCGCGATCAACTCGGTCTTCCAGGTGATCATGTTCGCCGTGCTCGGCTGGTTCTACCTGTCGATTCTGCCCGGCTGGCTCGGACTCGAGCAGACCACCCTGGATGTCTCGCCGTGGCAGATCGCCAAATCGGTGCTGATCTTCCTCGGTATCCCGCTGGTCGCCGGTTTCTTGACCCGCCACTTCGGTGAGAAGGCGAAAGGCCGCCAGTGGTACGAGGACACGTTCCTGCCGAAGATCGGTCCGTGGGCGCTCTACGGGTTGCTGTTCACGATCGTGATCCTCTTCGCGCTGCAGGGCGAGCAGATCACCTCGCAGCCCTGGGACGTGGTGCGAATCGCGTTGCCGCTGCTCGCGTACTTCGTCCTCATGTGGGGCGGCGGGTTCCTGTTCGGTGCAGCGGTCGGGCTCGGTTACGAGCGCACCACGACGCTCGCGTTCACCGCCGCCGGCAACAACTTCGAACTCGCCATCGCGGTGGCGATCGGCACTTTCGGTGTCACCTCCGGTCAGGCGTTGGCCGGTGTGGTGGGCCCGCTGATCGAGGTGCCCGTCCTCGTGGCTCTGATCTATGTCTCGCTTGCTCTGCGGAAGCGTTTCACCCGTTCGCCTGTCCCCGCTGTGTCGTAAGGCCCGCTGTGTCGTAAGGATCGATCACGTCAGGAGATGTCGATGTCCGAGCACGCTGCTCAGCCGGAATTACTGATGCCTCAGGCGGTGCTGCACCGCAGCGCCGAACATCTCGCCGAGAAGTATGCCGGGGTGTTCTCGGCGCAGACCGTCGAGCGCATGGTGTTCGAGTCGTATGCGGCGCTGCGGCGCACCGCCAAGATCCACACCCATTTGCCCTCGCTGGCCACCCGGTTCGCGGGCGAACGCCTCACTGCTCTGGCGCAGGCCGAGGGCGCCATGCCGAAGGAGGTGCCGGAGGTGCTGTTCGTGTGCGTGCGCAACAGCGGACGTTCGCAGATGGCCGCGGCACTGCTGACTCATCACGGCGCGGGGCGGGTGCACGTGCGCTCCGCCGGATCGGCTCCTGCAGAGGCGATTCATCCTGTCGTGGTCGAGGCGATGGCCGAGATCGGGCTCGATCTCGGCGGCGAATATCCCAAACCTCTGACCGACGATGTGGTGGCAGCTGCCGATGTGGTGATCACCATGGGGTGCGGTGATGCGTGCGCGGTGTATCCGGGTAAGCGCTACCTCGACTGGTCGTTGATCGATCCGGACGACGAGTCGCTGGGCACGGTGCGCGCCGTCCGCGACGATATCGACACTCGCGTGCGGGTGTTGCTGGCGGAACTCGACACCGTTTCTGCCTGAATTCTCTTCGAAAGGACGTCTGTTTTCATGACCACTGATTCCTCGACCGACCGCACACCCTCGGTGTTGTTCGTGTGTGTGCACAACGCCGGCCGTTCCCAGATGGCCGCGGGATTCCTCACCGCGCTGGCCGGCGACCGGGTCGAGGTCCGCTCCGCGGGCTCGGCACCGGCCGAGCAGGTCAACCCGGCCGCCGTCGAGGCCATGGCCGAGGTCGGTATCGACATCTCCGCGCAGAACCCGAAGATCCTCACCGTCGATGCGGTGCAGGCCTCCGATGTGGTGATCACCATGGGGTGCGGCGACACCTGCCCGGTGTTTCCGGGCACGTCGTACCGCGATTGGGTGCTCGAGGATCCGGCCGGGCAAGGGGTCGAGGCGGTGCGTCCGATCCGCGACGAGATCAAAGCCAAGGTCGAGGCGCTGATCGCCGAGCTCGTTCCCGACGTCGCCCGCGCCTGACAGTCCCGAATTCAGTGATCGATGTTCGTGCTGGTGCGCCATGCTCATGCCGGAGACAAACGGAACTGGACCGGTAGCGACGCGGCTCGTCCCTTGAGTTCGTCGGGCGTGGTCCACTCCCGCGGCCTTGTCGACGCGGTGAGTGGAGTGCCCGTTCGAGGCCTGCTGTCGAGCCCGACGGTGCGAGGACGGCAGACACTCGAACCACGAGCAGCGGCCTATTGGCTACCGATCGTCGATCATCCCTTGCTGGCCAAGGAAGCCGGTCAGCAACACCGAAGCAGACTCCGAGGTCAGACCGCAATGACGGGCAGTTCGATCGTGAAGCGTGCCCCACGGCCCGGTCCGTCGCTGTGTGCTCGGATGCGCCCGTGGTGGGCCTCGACGAGGGCACGGGTGATGGTCAGGCCGATACCGCTCCCGCCGTGTCGGCGGTCGCGGGCAGTATCGGCCCGGTAGAAGCGGTCGAAGAGATGGTCGAGGTGATCGGGAGCGATACCCTCGCCGGTATCGGACACCGTGATCTCCACCCGATCGCGGTCTCTTGTGCTGGTGATGGTGACGGTGCCGCCGGGAGGGGTATGGCGTAGGGCGTTGTCGAGCAGGTTGCCCAGGACCTGCCCAATCCGGTCGGGGTCGGCCGTCACGACCATCGAGTCGGTGATCCGGCTGTGCAGTGCGACGCCTTTGCTGTCGTACCGTTCGCGCACCGCATCGACCGCGGCGGTGACGAGGGCGCCGGTGGTGGTGGGCACCGGACGGATGCGGGTGAGGTGTTCTTCGGCGCGCGAGACCGCGGTGATGTCCTGGGCGAGACGACCCAGCCGGTGGGTGGCGGCGCGGAGGATCTGTCGGGTGTCGTCGTCGAGGGTGCGGACGCCGTCGTCGAGGGCTTCGAGATAGGAGTCGAGGGTAGCGATCGGGGTGCGCATCTCGTGGCCGAGATCGGCGAGCATCCGGCGGCGGGTGCTTTCGGTGGCCTCGAGGCGGCGGGCGAGTTCGTTGACGGTCAGGGCAAGGTCGTCGAATTCACGGCCGAGACCGGGTCTGGACACGCGAGTGTCGTACCGGCCGCCGGCGATCCGGGCGGTCGAGGTTGTCACCGCGGTCAACGAGCGTTGAACACGGCGGGTGATGTACCAGCTCACCGCCAATGCCAGCAGCACCGCGACCGCGACCGCCAGACCCCAGGCAAGGACGATCGCCCAGGCGAACGCCTCTTCGACGTGGGCGGCCTGACTCGAGTTGTGGTCGATGCCGGCCTGGCCGAGGTGATCATGGAAGATGCCGGGCGCGAGGGCGGAGGCGACGAGCCAGGCGCTGGCGGCGCAGCCGACCACCACCACGGTCAAGGCGAGGAACAGCCGGGTGCCGAAACTCGAGCCCGCCAGCGCTTGCTGGGGCGATGCGGCTGAACCTCGTCTGCGGTGGGGGCGCCGGGGGATCATTGTCCGGCGCCCATCTTGTAGCCGACCCCGCGCACGGTGCGCACATAGCGGCCACGGGTGGCGTCGTCGCCGAGTTTGCGGCGCAGGTGACCGATGTGCACGTCGACCAGGTGGTCGTCGCCGGTCCAGCTCGGTCCCCACACCGCCGCGATCAGCTGGGCCCGGGTCAGCACAACACCGGGATCGCGGGCCAGGGCGGCGAGGACGTCGAATTCGGTGCGGGTCAAGGCCACCGGCATCCCGGCGACGGTGACTTCCCGGCCGTCCACATCGATGACCAGGTCCCCGACGCTGCGGATCAGGCCGGGGGCGGCCTCGGCCGGTGCGGCGATACCGGTGCGGGGACGGCGCAGCATGGCCTGGATGCGGGCCATCAATTCGCGGGGGCTGAACGGTTTGCTCATGTAGTCGTCCGCGCCGACGGACAGCCCGATGAGGGTATCGATTTCTTCGGTGCGGGCGGTGAGCATCACGACATAGGCGTCGGAGAAGGTCCGCAGTTGCCGGCACACCTCAACCCCGTCCAGATGAGGCAGCCCCAGATCGAGGACCACGACATCGGGGTCGACCTGCCGGGCGAGGGTGACGGCGTCGGCGCCGTCACCGGTAATCGCGGTCTCGAACCCGTCGCGTTCGAGATACGAGCCGATCAGGTTCGCCAACGGTGCCTCGTCCTCGACGACCATCGCCCGCAACCCGGTCGACGGGCGCGGCGGCGCCGCAGGATCGCTGGTCGCGGTGGGAGTGCGAGCGGAGGAGTCCATGGTGTCCATCTTCACCAGCGGGCACCACTGTCGACGATGCCGTGGGGCTTCTTGAGCAAATCTTCATACGACCTCCACAGGAATCCAGGGGTAGGTACGCCAGGCTGAAGGCACGAACCGGAGAAAGGAGGCGACCATGATGGGCTGGGCAGGTGAGCTGACCTGGACCGGATGGATCGTCATGGCCGTGTGCATGTTCGCGTTCTGGGCGGTGGTGATCTATCTGGTAGCCATGATGTTCCGCACCGACCGCGCAAACGGACCCGGCCGCACCAGCCCGGAGTCCGATCCGCTGCGGCTGCTCGAGGCGGGGTTCGCCCGCGGTGACATCGACTCCGAGGAATTCGTGGCTCGTCGCCAGGTGCTGATGCACCCCGGCGACACCACGTCGGTCGAGCACCGGCAGGGGCAGGTTCATGACTGAACTCGGCCGTCGATCCTTCCTTCTCGGATCAATACTTGCCGGAGCCGGAGCCGGAGTCCTGATGGCCTGTTCCGGGTCGGGCTCACCGACCGGCGCCCCCGTGCAGCCCTCGTCGACTGCGGTGCGCCGTCTCGAACAACAACGCCGTCGCCCGGGTCAGCAGGTGGTCTCGGCGCGGTTGACGCCGCGTCCGGTCGAGGTGGACCTCGGCGGGCGCATCGTGTCGACCTGGGGCTATGACCAGCAGCTACCGGGCCCGCTGCTGCGGGCCCGGGCCGGGGATCTGCTGCGGGTGGAGGTGGACAACCAGCTGCCGGCGGAGACGAGTGTGCACTGGCATGGGCTGGCGTTGAGCAACGACATGGACGGTGTGCCCGGGCTGACCCAGGACCCGATCGTGGCCGGCGGGCGGTTCGCCTACGAGTTCACGGTCCCGGATCCGGGCACGTACTTCTACCATTCGCATTCGGGATTGCAGCTCGATCGCGGTCTGTACGGACCGTTGGTCATCGACGATCCGAACGAGCCCGGCGACTACGACCACGAGTGGATCGTGGTGCTCGACGACTGGCTCGACGGCACCGGCCGCACCCCCGACGAGGTGGCCCGCGACCTCGGCATCGGCGCCCCCGCCGGCGCGAGCGGCGACGCCTCGATAGGCGGGATGGACCACGGCGCCATGGGCGGTATGGATATGGGGGAGGAATCGATGCTCTCCCCGTTGCTCGGCGGCGCCGGGGACGTGAGCTATCCGCTTTTCCTGGTCGGCGGACGCGTGCCGGAGGATCCGATGGTCTTGACCGCCACGCCCGGTCAGCGGGCGCGGATCCGGTTCATCAACGCCGGCGCGGACACCGCCTTCCGGGTCGCGCTCGGTGGGCACCGGATGACCGTCACCCACACCGACGGCTTCCCCGTCGTGCCGCAGGACACCGACGCGCTGCTGCTCGGGATGGGCGAGCGTGTCGATGTGCTCGTCACCCTCGGCGACGGCGTCTTCCCCCTGTTCACGCAGGCGGAAGGCAAGACCGGGCACGGGCAGGCCCTGGTACGCACCGCCGCCGGCGAGCTGCCCGCGCAGACCCGTCCGGGCGAGCTGGACCGGCAGGTGCTGCTCGGCACCGACCTGACGCCCCGCGAGTATGTGCGCCTGGCCGACAAGGAGCACGATGTGTATCACAGCGTGGACATGGGCGGAACCATGTCGCCGTACCGGTGGACCCTCAACGGCCGCGCCCACCCCGACATCCCGCCGCTGAACGTCAACGAAGGACAGCGGGTGCGCATGCGGATGCGGAACATGTCGGACATGTTCCACCCGATGCACCTGCACGGCCACACCTTCGCGCTCACCGACACCGGCCTGCGCAAGGACACCGTCACGATCGGGCCGATGCGCACCGTGGAGATCGAATTCGATACCGACAACCCGGGTCAGTGGGCCCTGCACTGCCACAACGCCTATCACCAAGAAGCCGGAATGATGACCACCGTGTCCTACCTGGCCTAATGCTCGCACCGGACGGGCCGTACCCGGCGCCGGTCCCCGCTGCTCCAGTGACCGTTCGAGAAAGGAACACACCCCGATGAACAAGAAGACTCTCGCCGTCGGCGCCACCGCACTGGCGGTGGTGTTCGCCGCGGCCGCGTGCAGCGACACCGGGACCGACACCGGCACCACCGTCGCGACCTCGCCCGCCACGACTTCGGCCACCACCTCGGCGGCCGAGGAGGCCGCGGCGCACAACGACGCCGATGTGATGTTCGCGCAGATGATGCTCCCGCATCACAGTCAGGCGATCGAGATGAGCGACATGCTGCTGGCCAAGGACAACATCCCGGTCGAGGTGACCGACCTGGCCGAGCAGATCAAGGCCGCCCAGGGACCGGAAATCGAGCAGCTCGAAACCTGGCTCGAACAGTGGGGTGAACCCACCGAGATACCCGAAATCGACAACAACGACATGCCCGGCATGGACGAGGGCATGGACAGCGGCATGGAGGGGATGATGAGCGAGGAGGACATGCAGGCGCTGTCCGACGCGCAAGCCGCCGACGCCGCCCGCCTGTTCCTCGAGCAGATGATCGCCCACCACGAAGGCGCAGTCGAGATGGCGCAGACCGAAATCGAGGACGGACAGTTCCCCGACGCGGTGGAGATGGCCCGCACCATCGTCGAGACCCAGCAGCAGGAGATCGAGACCATGCGCCAGTTGCTGACCACCCTGTAACCGGTACCACCCGGTTTCCACTCGGCCCGCCACCCCAGGAGGCTTTGCGATGTCGCATCCGGAGCACGGACACCCCCAGCCAGGCCCGGCGCCTGCCGGACACGATCACGGCGCCGACGTCCAGAGTCCGCCACCTCAGCAGCACGATGCTCACGCCGGGCACGGTGAACATCTCGCCTACGTCGGCCCCACCACCGACGCTGAGCACGGCGGCCATGGCGGTCATGATCGGCACGCCGGGCACGGGGCACACGGAGAGATGTTCCGCCGCCGGTTCTGGGTGTCCCTGGCGCTGTCGATACCGGTGGTGTTCTTCAGTCACATGGTCGCGGATCTGCTCGGCTACACCATGCCGGATTTCCCTGGGGCCATGTGGATTCCGCCGGTGTTGGGCACGGTGATCTTCGTCTACGGCGGCATGCCGTTCCTCACCGGCGGCTGGGCCGAACTCCGCTCGCGCCGGCCCGGGATGATGCTGCTGATCGCCATGGCGATCAGCGTCGCGTTCCTCGCCTCCTGGGTCACCACCTTGGGTCTCGGCGGGTTCAACCTGGACTTCTGGTGGGAACTGGCCCTGCTGATCGTGATCATGCTGCTCGGGCACTGGCTCGAGATGCGGGCCCTCGGCGCAGCCTCCGGCGCTCTCGACGCGCTCGCCGCGATGCTGCCGGACACCGCGGAGAAGATCACCGCCGACGGCATTGCCGAAGTGCCCTTGTCGGAGCTGAATCGGGGGGATCTGGTCCTGGTGCGGGCCGGAGCACGGGTGCCCGCCGACGGCACCGTCACCGACGGCCGTGCCGAGGTCGACGAATCGATGATCACCGGCGAATCCAAAGCGGTCGCCCGTGAGGTCGGGGACACCGTGGTCGCCGGCACCGTCGCGACCGACAGCGCCCTGCGGGTGCGCATCACCGCGGTCGGCGAGGACACCGCCCTGGCCGGCATCGGGCGTATGGTCGCCGACGCCCAGGCCTCCTCCTCCCGCGCCCAAGCACTGGCGGACAAGGCCGCAGCGTTCCTGTTCTACTTCGCCGCCGTCGCAGGCATCGTCACCTTTACGGTGTGGTCGCTGCTCGGCAACCTCGACGAAGCGGTGGTGCGCACCGTCACCGTCCTGGTCATCGCCTGCCCGCACGCTCTCGGGTTGGCCATTCCGCTGGTGATCGCGATTTCCACCGAACGCGCCGCCCGGGCCGGGGTGCTGGTCAAGGATCGGCTCTCGCTCGAACGCATGCGCACCGTCGATGTGGTGCTGTTCGACAAGACCGGCACCTTGACCCAGGGTCGGCATCAGGTCACCGGTGTGGTCGCCACGGCCGGCACCTCCGAAGAAGACCTGTTGGCGCTCGCCGCGGCGGTCGAGGCCGACAGCGAGCACCCCGTTGCCCGAGCCATCGTCGCCGCTGCGGAAACTCGGGTCCCGGCCGCCGCGCAGGTCACCGCCACCGACTTTCGGTCCTTGCCCGGCCGCGGGGTCCGCGCGCTCGTCGACGGCACCGAGGTGACGGTCGGCGGCCCGGCGATGCTGGCCGATTTGCGGTTGTCGGTGCCCGCCGACGTCACCGCCGTGACCGGGCAGTGGGTAGCACGCGGAGCGTCGGTGCTGCACGTCGCCGAAGGGGACCGGGTGCTCGGGGCCGTGGCACTTGAGGACGCCGTGCGCGAGGAATCGCGTCAGGCCATCGACGCCCTGCACGCCCGCGGGGTGAAGGTCGCGATGATCACCGGGGACGCGCGGCAGGTCGCCGACGCCGTGGCCGCCGACCTCGGGATCGACGAAGTGTTCGCCGAGGTACTGCCCGAGCACAAGGACGCCAAGGTCACCGAACTGCACAATCGCGGACACAAGGTCGCCATGGTCGGCGACGGGGTCAACGACGCCCCCGCATTGGCCCGCGCCGATGTCGGTGTCGCGATCGGTGCCGGCACCGATGTGGCCATCGAATCCGCCGGGGTCGTGCTCGCAGCGAACGATCCGCGGGCGGTGCTCTCGATCATCGCACTCTCGCATGCCAGCTACCGGAAGATGTGGCAGAACCTGGTGTGGGCCACCGGCTACAACATCATCGCCGTGCCCCTCGCTGCCGGGGTGCTCGCCTTCGCCGGGGTCGCGATCTCGCCCGCGGTCGCCGCGATCCTCATGTCCGTCTCCACGATCGTCGTGGCGCTCAACGCCCAGCTGTTGCGGCGCCTCGACCTCGACCCCACCCGCCTGGCTCGCACCTGAGCCGGCACCCGATCGATCCGAAACGAGCTTTTTCTTCTCATGTCGAGTTTTCCCCTGCGCCGGTGGGCGCATGTCCTGGTTCCTGTTGCTGCGGCGGCCGTGCTCGCTGGTTGTACGACCGGTGAACAATCCGCAGCACCAGTAAGTTCGGCCTCTCCGTCTGCAGCCTCGGAGGTGCCCGGCACAGCATTGGAACCGGCACTCGACCATCTGCACGGTCTGCACCTCGATTCCGGCGGTGTGGTGCTGGCCGGCACCCACACCGGCCTCGTCGAGATCGCCGCGAACGGGCGCACCGCCCGCGTCGGTGACTCCGACGACGACTTCATGGGACTGACCGGGGCGCCGGGCACCGACCGTCTCTTCGCGTCCGGGCATCCGGGGCCGTCGAGTTCGGCCCCGAATCCGCTGGGGCTGATCGACAGCACCGACGGCGGCCGTACCTGGACGCCGAAATCTTTGACCGGCGAGGTGGATTTTCATGCCCTGTCCACCGACGGTGAGCTGCTGGTCGGGTTCGACGGCGTCACCGGATTGCTGACCTCCACCGATGGTGGAACCAGCTGGACCGCAGGTGCCCCGGTGGCCGCGGCCGCGCTCGCCGTCACCGAGGCCGGGGTGTGGGCGAGCACCGCTGCCGGGCTGCAGCACAGCACCGACGGCGGGCGCACCTTCACCGTGGTGCCCGGCGCCCCGACCCTGGCGCTTCTCTCCGCCGCGCACGACGGCTCGTTGTGGGGCATCGACACCGCCGGCGCCGCGTGGCGCAGCCGTACCGGCCAGAGCTGGGAGCAGCACGCGGTGGTCGGTGCGGTCGAGGCAGTGCTCGCCGTCGACTTCGACACCGCGTACGCCGCGACCGCGCAGACGCTCTATCCGCTGGGCTGACCCGAACCTGCTCCCCATTGTTCTCGGGGTAGATGAAGGGATCCGGCATGTCGTCCGTCGGAGATGCGTGCCCTGCACCGGGACTCGATCCGCTCTCTGCTCTCGATATGGCCGGCACGGTGACCACCGGGGTGAGGTGGTCTCGACCGCACCACCGGCCGGTGTCCGAGCCGGGTGGTCAGGGAGGTTCGGAAAGACCGGGGCGGGCCGCGGGGCATTGTGGCCGTCGCTCGGAGCGCTGGTAAGTGATGTGATCACCGCCCTGACTACAAACGGAGCCTTGTTCCAGGGGGAGTATCGGCCAGAGGTCGGGGCAGGTCTTACGTGGTCACGAATGACGTGAGCACGTAGTGGTGTTCGACCAGTACGTTTTCAGGGTTGAACTCCGCCATGATCACTACCTCGATGCACCTGCGAACATTACGAGCATCGTTGCCTCGCCCCTAACTCGTCAATCTGCAGCGGTGTGTCCTGTCAGTCTTGCCGGGACCCGACGAGATCCAGCTCGAGTCGGTGATGTCGCCGCGAGATGCATTCTTCGGCCGTGCGGAAATGATCGCGGCAGACAAGGCCGCCGGCCGTATCGCAGCCGAGCAGATCACCCCGTATCCCCCGGGCATCCCCGCGGTGGTGCCCGGCGAGCGGCTCGATCGGGCGGTTCTCGACTACCTGCGCAGCGGACCGGGCGCGGGGATGACTCTCCCCGACGCAACCGACGCGACACTAGAAAAGCTACGTGTGGTCGTCGAGGACTGACGTCGGTCCGGAACAGACGGAACCCACCTGCCCTCCGCCGAGGTCGAGCGCGGCGGTCGCCTCAGGCCGGCTGGACGGCCGCAGTCAGGAACAGGGACGCGAGCATCGCAGGCGCCCGATGCACGCTGACGCAGGGGATTCCTGCCGCGCGGACGTCGTAGATCACCTTCGCCTCCGTCGGAGAACACATACCGTCGAGGACCTCCTCGGTGGCCACTGCGCCCCAGACATCTCCGGCCGCGGGAATGTCTCGCGTCGTCAGCCACCCGTGTTCGTCCGCCCAACTCTGCACCGCGTCCCAGTGAGCGCGGGCGGCAGCATCGCACGGCGTGCCCACCAACACCACATATCTCTGCGGAGACGTCATTGTCACCCTCACCTTCTCGTAGCGGCCGGCTGTGTCCGGCGCCGTGTAGCAACGCCGGACACCCTCCCCGGGTATCAGTACAGATACCGCGGCGTGTCCCCGGGTAAACCTGAGGGTGAGGTGGTGCTGCCCACGATCCGGGTGGAACGCCGCCGCGACGCGGTCACGCCGTGGCGGGCCCCGAGTCGACGAGTCGGGTCGCAAGCTCGGAAAGAGGAGTGTTGGTGTCCTGCGACAGCCGCCGCAGCATGTCGAAGGCACGCAGCGCGTCGATACCGTAGCGCTCCATGATGATGCCCTTGGCCTGGCCGATGACATCCCTGGTTGCGAGAGCCGAGGTGAGTTGTTCCTGAACACGGGCAGCCGTGATCGCCGTGGCAGCTTGTGCGGCCAGGACATCGACGAGGGCCTCGTCCCCGGCATCGAACGCATCCGCGACGCGGGAATGGAGATTCAAGGTCCCGACCTCGTCGCGGTGGGTGTACAAGCGCACCGAGAGGCAGCTGAGGACTCCCGCGTCGACCGCGGCCGACGCGTACGCCGGCCATCGCGTCTCGGTACGCAAGTCCGCGCACCGGACGATGGGGTCGGACCTGGCAGCGTCGAGGCACGGGCCTTCGCCCAGTTTGATCTGCATTGCCTCGAGCTGCGCGGCCAGAGGCGAGGTGGCAGCGGTGGATCGAAATTGTTCCCGATCGACCGAGAGGAGAATGCCGATACCGTCGGCCGCACCGATCAGTTCTGCCGCCGACGCAGCGATCCGATACAACGTGCTGTCGAGATCCTCGGGAACGAAGAACTCACGCGCCAGCACTCCGATCCGTCGGCTGATCTCCGCCGAGGTCGGAAAACCGGCCGGAGCGCCTTCGCCCCGTTCCCACCCGTCCATACTCGATAGTTCCACGGTGTAGCGCAGGGAGCAGCAAGCAGCAAGCAGATAATTCTACCGAATTCGCGTTACGAAGGTTCGGTGCGCTCTTCGGCGATCCACCGGGAAAGGATGACGAGCGGAATCCCGGTGTCCTGCGAAAGCTTGATGAGCATGCCGAACGCACGGTCGGCGGGGATGCCGAATCGCTCCATCATCATGCCTTTGGCCTGGCCGATGACGTCACGGTTCAGCACTGCGGAATGCAGCTTCAGTTCGTCCCGTCCCGCGGCGATGGCGATGGCGATGGCCGCATGCGCCGCGAACGCCTCCCCGACCGCAATCGATTCGCCGCCGAATACGTTCGGTGACGTGGCGAACAAATTCAACGCCCCCGCGGTGCTCGCCGAGGTGTACAGCTGGAACGACAGAATGCTGCGCACCCCCGCGTCGAGCGCTTCGGGGGTGAATCGAGGCCATCGGGTCTCCGACACGAGATCGTCGCTGAGGGTGGTGAAGGCACCCATTGCGGCATCGACGCACGGTCCTTCCCTGAGCCGCTCCTGCGCACGGTCGAGTTCGACGGGCAACAGCGACGTCGGGGCATGGGATTCGAACGTGTTGTCCCCGCTGATGAGCAGGATGTCCGCGCTCTCGACGCCGGGAATCAAGTCGACCGCAGAGCCGGTGACCGTGCGCAGTACACCCTCGAGGTCGCGCTGCCCGGACAGAGATCGCGCCAGTGCTGCCAGCGAATCCACCAAGTTGTTGTCGATCGGCTCTGCCATGAGAGCGCCCTCTTCCGCATCGACCACGATGTCGCTGACGAGGCGAAAAAGTGCCCGGGCCAAGTTGCCCGTGACCTCCACGCTACCCCTGATTCGTGCCCAGGGACCTGTAGCGCTGCGCGTGCTCCGGAACCCGGAGCGGACCTGTCTTGTCCGATGCGAGCGCAGCCCCACGTGGTTCCGGGAGCTCGGTCAGGCGGAGGGGTCGCCGCCGAGTTGGGCGGGACCCGCCTCGACAATTCTGGCCGCGACTTCGGCAAGCGCAATATTGCTGTCCTGGGAGAGCTTGCGCAGCAACTCGAAAGCGCGTACGGAATCGACGCCGAACCGCTCCATGATCATGCCTTTGGCCTGACCGATGATGTCGCGGCTCGCCAGTGCCGACGAGAAGTTCTGGTGGTCACGTGCGGCACTCAACGCCATTGCTGCCTGCGCGGCCAGCACCTCGGTGATCGCCTCCGCGTCCGTGTCGAAAGCATTCGGCTTGAACGAGAACAGATTCAGCGCACCCATCGAGTCCTTCTCGACGTAGAGCTGGAACGACAAAGTGCTGAGCACTCCTGCCTGGACCGCTTCGCGGGAGAAACGCGGCCACCGTGTCTCGGTCCGAAGATCATCCGTCCTTACGATGAGATTCTTGTACGCAGCATCGAGGCATGGCCCCTCGCCGAGCTTCTCCTGCACGGCATCGAGTTCTTCCGGCAAAGTCGAGGTAGCGGCGTACGATTCGACCTTCCTCCTGCCGGTCACCACGAGGACGTCGGCGCAGTCGGCGTCCGGCACCAGTTCGACCGCAGCGGTGGTGACACCGCGCAACGTATCCGCGAGACTGCTGGGACGGTAGAACTCGCGTGCCAGCTTCGCCATCTGGCGACCGAGGTCCTGTGGTTCCGCCGACGCATTCATGAGCAGGTCCTTTCTTCGGCTGGAAAAGGCACACCGTACGCCGACCGTGCGGGAGGTTGCCTACACATGCCGCCAGCCGCCTGCCACCGAGGTGATGTGTCCGCCTCGCGTCGTCCGACGGCTCGGACGTCGACCACTGTGTCGATCCCGCGCCGGCCCCTTACCTTCGACCGTTGCCTTCATGAGCGGGACCTTCCATCGCGAATCAGGGGTTCCCGGGTCGGTCCCGAAGGAAACGTCCCAGTGCCGATCACGCTGTGGGAGACGACGGTGTGCATTCCGAGCGGTCCCCTTACCGCGGACGACGGGACCGGCCTCGGTGGAGGTCAGACGGTCAGCAGCACCCTGATCGCGCGGCGTTCGTCCATCGCTCGGTAGCCCTCCGCTGCCTCTACGCCGCCGGGCCCGGAAACAGTTTTCGCGGCCACGTACCTCCTCGACGCCGCTCTCGGGACGCTCGGCGTCGTCACCGGCATGATCAGTGGAGTCACCGTGCGCGGTCCCGGCGGCGCCCGTCCAGCCACGCGAGCGACCCCCGAAGCGGCGGTGCTCCAGCGCATCCTCGCCGAGTTCCGGGAGCAGGACGTGGGCGCGGTGCCGATGGAAGTGTCGTCTCACGCCATCGTCCAAGGCCTCGTGGACGGCGTGTGGTTCCGCACCGTTGCGTTCACCAACCTCGGACCCGATCATCTGGACTTCCACGAAACGATGGACCGCTACTTCGCCACCAAAGCCGCCCTGTTCACCCCGGACCGCGCAAAGGCCGCCGTCGTCAATCGCGACGACGAATACGCGAGGCGATTGGCGGCGACCGCGAGGATACCGGTGTGGACCCACTCGACGAACGACACGCATGCGGATCTGTACGCCGGCGAAATACGTTGCGGTGCCGACGGAACCGACTTTTCTCTGCACACACCCGACGGGTATGCCCGAGTCCGCCTTTCCCTTCTCGGACCGCACCAGGTGGGTAACGCGTTGACCGCTCTCACGTCGCTCGCCGCCACCGGTGCCGACGTACTGGGTGCGGCGGCGGGCCTCGAGACTCTGCACGGCGTCCCCGGGCCGCCTCGACGCCGGCCAGGATTTCCTCGCCCTCGTGGACTACATGCACAACACGTCGGGCCAGAAAGAGTTGTTGCCGTTTCTGCGCTCGCTGACGGCCGGCGGGCTGCTCATCCTCGTGATCGGCGCGACCGGCGACCGGGATCCGAGCAAACGGTTCCCGCTCGGGCACACTGCCGCCGCGTACGCAGACGTCGTCGTCACCTGATCCGGTGACGAGCAAGCGCCGACTGCTATCCGGCGTCCGGTACCGGCACTCCAGCCTGCCTGCGCGGTTGTAACTGGGTGGCGCTCGCCAGTCCGATGACGAGGAATCCCGCCGCGAAGAACAACGACCACCTGGTGGCGTCCGCGAAACCTTCCGACAGGGCCTCGGCGGTCTCGGGACCGGCCGGACCGAGACGGCCGTCGTCGCCCTGATCGCGGATGATCGGAATGGTGCTGCCTGCCGAGTCCCGGGTGCTGTCGACCAAGCCGGACTGCACCTGCGCCGGTAGAGGACTCGATTCGAGGCGGTCGGTGAGGCTGTGCGCCAAGCCGAGCGAGAGCACGGTCCCGAGGATGGCCGTGCCCAGGGCTGCGCCGAGCTGCCGGGAGGTGCTCTGAATGGCAGACCCCTCCCCCGACTCCGCTGTCGGGATATCGACCAGCACGGTTCCGGTGAGCTGGGCGGACGCGAGGCCCAAGCCCATGCCGTAGATCGCGAGCAGCAGCGCGAGCAGGACGGAGCTCGCCGACGGGCGGAGGTACAGCGCGAAGGCGAGCACCCCGATCACTTCCAGCGTCAGACCCAGCATGACGGTACGGGGAGCTCCGAGTTTCCCGGTGACGAAGCGCGCCGAAGCCCCGGAAGCGAACGCGCCCAGCGCCATTACTGCCAGCACATAGCCGGCGCCGAGGGTACTGAGTCCGTAGGCGTTCACGAGGAACAGCGGTAGCACCAGCAGGAGCCCGAATTCTCCGATCGCCACCGTCATCGCGGTGGTGTTTCCCCAGCTGAAGGTTCGGATCCGGAACAGGGTCAGGTCGAGGATTGCGGACCGCCGGAGGCCGGCACGGTGTCGCTCCCACATCACGAACGCCCCGAGGGTGACAACTCCCACCACAGCGACAACCGGGGTCGCCGAGATCGGCGCGGTCTCCGGCCACGTCACCCCGAAGACCCTCAGATCGGCGATCGGTTTCCACCAGCCGATCTTCTGCCCCTCGATGAGGGCGAACACCAGCGCGCCGAACCCGATCGCACTCAGAATCGGCCCCAGGACATCGAGTCCGGGAACCGTGGTCTTCGACCGGGTCTCGGGCACGAACAGCACCGCTCCGATGATGACGAGGATGCCGATCGGCACATTCACGAGGAAGATCCACGGCCAGGTGAACGAGGTCGTCAGCCAACCTCCCAGCAACGGACCGACGGCTGCCATCCCCGAGATCACCGCACCCCACACGCCGAACGCGACTGCTCGGTCCCTGCCGCGGAAGGTGGCGTTGACCGTCGAAAGTGTGCAGGGAAGAACGAGGGCACCTCCGATGCCCTGAACGACGCGGGCAGAGATCAACGTGGTGGAACTGTCCGACGCCGCTGCGGCCAGGCTTCCGCAGATGAACACGAGCACCCCGATGATGAACAGCATTCGGCGACCGGCTCGGTCGCCGAGCCTTCCCGTCGTGAGCAACAATGCCGCGAACACGACCGAATAGATGCTGTTGATCCACTGCGCGTCGGTCAGATCCAGGTTCAGGTCGTCGATGATGACCGGGAGGGAGACGTTGACAATCGTGCCGTCGACGACGATCAACGACAGTCCCAGGGCCAGGACGCCGAGTCCGATCCACTTCCGGCGGCCCACGTCGACTTCAGGATCAGGGGTTTCCATCGTCATCGGAGGCTTCCTTTCCCGGCTGCGGAGTTCGTCGCCCTGGACAGCACCGCACCATCGACGGAACTCAGGGAGTGAGCATCACCTTGATCGCTCGACGTTCATCCATTGCGCGGTAGCCCTCGGCTGCCTCGTCGAGAGGCAGAGTCAGATCGAATACGGCTCCTGGGTCGATGGCGCGGTTCCAGATCAGGTCGATCAACTCCGGCAGGAAGCGCCGTACCGGGGCGGGCCCGCCGTGCAGATGCACCTCGGCGAAGAACAGTTCTCCGCCGGGCAGCGATACGTCATGGGACACACCGACATACCCGACGTGCCCACCCGGCCGTGTCGAGCGGATCGCCTGCATCATCGACTCCTGGGTGCCGACGGCCTCGATCACCGAGTGCGCTCCCAGTCCGGAAGTGAGGTCCTTGATTCTCCCGACGCCCTCGTCCCCGCGCTCCTCGACGATGTCGGTGGCTCCGAACTCGCGCGCCAGCTCTTGACGATCGGCGTGGCGGCTCATGGCGATGATCCGTTCGGCGCCGAGCTGTTTCGCTGCCATGACCCCCAGTAGCCCCACTGCACCGTCACCGACGACTGCGACGGTCTTACCGGGGCCTGCCTCCGCAGCAACCGCGGCGAACCACCCGGTTCCGAGTACATCCGACGCTGCCAGGAGCGAGGGGATGAGATCCGGGTCGGGTGGGCCGGGCGTCCGGACGAGTGTGCCGTCGGCCAACGGGACGCGCGCGTACTCGGCCTGGGTGCCTATGGCACCCATCGGTACGGCGTGCACGCACCGGGACTGATAACCGGCGCGGCAGATCTCACAGGTGTTGTCGGATGCGAAGAACGAACCGACCACGAAGTCCCCGACCGCGACGTCGGCAACCGCATCGCCTATCCGGGTGACCGTTCCGACGTACTCGTGACCCATCGGCATGTGGTCGACAGGGTCTGCGCCGCGGTAGGGCCACAGATCGGAACCACAAATGCAGGTGGCGGCCAATCGGATGACGGCGTCGGTCGGCTCGAGTATCTCCGGATCCGGACGGTCCGCGATCCGCACCTCGCCGGGCCCGTCGAGAATGACTCCACGCATGAGATCTCCTTCGTCTGCCGACACGGATTCCGGTTCACCCGTTTCGGGTTCGGGGTTCCGCCCGCGTCCGAAAGGTCAACTTCGGCGATCAACGACGCGAACGTGCACTCCGTTCGGGTGCTGCTCACGCAGCCCGCGGCGTTCCCGCTACCGATCACGGCTGCACTGCTCTCCAGGTCACAGTACGGGCAATTGCCGTTCGGAAAGTGCATCCCCGACGATGCCGCCTGATCTGATGGACAGCACGACATCGGGCGATGACGGCCGCCCTCGCCGTCCGGGACATACGTGGGAGGGCTCGGCCGAAGGAGGACGTCATGCAGATCGTGCGCAGCTCGCTCGATACCGGGATAGGCCCGGAGGACTGGTTCAGCGGTGATGTCTACATAGACCCGGTGGCGGCAGCGCCGCCACCGTCGCGAGTCTCGGCCGCTCTCGTCCACTTCATGCTTGGCTCGAACCTGTCACCGACGAGGAATACAACCGGGTGCCCGAAGGCGAACTCTGAACAAGCCTCAATCCTTGACTTTGATCAAACAAGGTTTCACACTTGACCGATGTTCGTCTTGACGGTCGATCAACGAGGCAGTCGCCGCGACATCGACCGCGTCTCGGGACTCCTCGCCGACCTGCGTGACCCACGATTGGTCCGTCCGTTCGACCGCACAGCCGGCGACGAAGTTCAGGCCGTCGCCGACGATCCCGGTGTGGTGGTCGACCTCGTGCTGGAACTGCTCCGGCGAGAGCGCTGGAGCATCGGAATCGGGATCGGCCCCGTCGAGACTCCCCTGCCGAAACAGACCCGCGCCGGTCGCGGACCGGCATTCGAACTCGCCCGACGTGCCGTCGAACGCGCCAAGAGTTCCATCGGGCAGGTCGCCGTGGAGGGCGACGACGCCGAGGCCGCAGCAGATGCCGACGCCGCCTTGACCTTGCTCGCGACCCTCGTCCTCCGGCGCTCCCCCCAGGGACACGAAGCCGTGGCACTCGCTCGCACCGGATCGACGCAGGCCCGGATCGCCGACGAACTCGGCATCAGCAAGCAAGCCGTGTCCCAACGCCTGGCCGCGGCCGGGTGGCAAGCCGAGATCGCAGGATGCGCGCTCGCTCACCGACTGCTGGAAAGGGCCGATCGTTGACTGTCGTCTCGCTGGTGTGCCTCGCCGTTGCCGCCCTCGCGCCCGCGCTCTCTCTCCGTCCTACGCTCCCGGCGTGGCTCGGCGCGGCAGTGACGACCACGGCGCTCGGCGGTGCAGCCCTGGCGGCCACCGCCACCGCGCCCGTGCACGGCCTCGCGCTGGCAGTGACACTCGCGCTCACCACCCTGGCCGCCGTCACCGGCGGCGGACCGGCCGTACTCGTCGCCTTCCGTGTCGCCCGACGCCAACCGGATGCCGGACCCGATCCCGCTCCCCCGCCCGGGCCGCTGCGGGGCGGACGGGTCATCGGCGTGCTCGAGCGCGGCGCCGTCGCGGTGTCGATCCTTGCCGGGTGGCCCGAAGGCATCGCGATCATCATGGCCGTCAAGGGTCTCGCGCGGTACCCGGAGCTACGCGAGCCGAACGCCTCGGAGCAGTTCATCATCGGCACGGCCACCAGTGTGCTGTGGGCGTGTGCCGCGTGTGGCGTCGGTACCGCGCTCATCACCTGATCCGCGCTCACCCGGATCCAGGGCCTCCGCATCGGGCTGGCATACTCGCTCGGACAACCGAATATGCCATCGAACTGCAGCGGGAGAGTTCCGCACACGTGCGGGCGCCGAAGGAGCAACCTCCCCGGGAATCTCTCAGGCCCCCAGACCGCCGCCGGCGAGGCTCCTCTGGAAAGCAACCCCGCGGGGTTCACCGAAGGTGTAAGTGGGTCCACGGATCCGCGAAAGCTCTCAGGTCACATGACAGAGCGGGGAACCGACCACCCGCCGGTGCGCGATGCACCCTGTCCGGAGGAAGTTCCGTGGCTCCGTCTGTCGACGCACCCTCACGCGTGCCTGTCGTTCCGCTTCTCATTGATAACCGCCTGGCCGATCAGTCGGCACATACCCGCCGAAGGCGGCTGGGTATCGCAGCGATCGTGGTCTCCGCAACGGCGATGGGCACCGCCGGGTTGTTCGGCCGCATGGCCACCCCTCCCGGCGCCGTACTCGGCGAAGCCCTCACCTTCGGCCGGATGCTCGTCGGCGGGCTGGGGATGCTGGTGATGCTGGCACTGTCGCGACGTCTCGGGAAACTGCGACGAGCCCGGCTGTCGTGGTCGGTGGTGCTCGGCGGCGTGTTCCTCGCCCTGTCCCTTGCCACCTATCTCTCCGCGACCGTGCTCACCGACCTGTCGCGCGCGGTGGTCCTGCACTATCTCGGCCCGGTTCTCGCGACCGTGTTCGCGAGGATGTTCCTCGGAGAGACGATCACTCGCCGAGATGCGGTGTCCCTTGTCGCCGCGTTCACCGGGATGCTCCTGGCCGCGGGTCTGATCGGCGGCGCGCCCGCCCCGAGTTCGGACGAGCAAGTGCTGGGTACCGTGCTCGGTGTCGTGTCGGGAGTGTTCTACGGCGCCGCGCTGCTCTGCTACCGCTATCGCTCGGATATGCCCGCAGACGTACGCAGTTTCTGGACCTTCGCATTCGGGGCGGCAGCGACCGGGCTCGTCGTGGTGGTCACCCGGCCCGATCTTTCCGGAATGACCCCGGGCAACTGGGTATGGGCTATCGGGTTCTTCGTCGTCTGCGGGTTGTTCGCCCTGGGCCTGCTCGTCGTCGCCGGCTCGTATCTGCGTGCGGCCGAACTCGCCGGACTGTCCTACCTGGAAGTCGTGGTCGCTCTGCTGCTCGGTGTGGCGGTGTTCGGCGAATCCGTGTCGCTCCTCGCGGGCGTGGGCGCCGGTCTCGTCATCGTGGCGATGGCACTTCCGCTCACATCTCCTCGCCGCCGGTGACGTGCGTGCGCACGCCCCGGCGGCCGGGCAGGATTACTGCCTCGGGAGTTCCTCGCCGACCTCTGTCTCCAGAGACGAAACGCGCTCTTCGGGAGCGGGGTCTGCGGCCGGCAGCGCGGACGACTGGCTACCGCGCGTGACACCGGCCGGCTTCTCTCCGGAGACGACCGGGACCGCGGGGTCCACCGGCTTGCGTGCCACTGCCTCGGCTTCGGCGACCGCTTTCGCCACGACCGGGTCGGTCTTCATGTCGAACCAGTCGCTGACCTCTGCCGAGTCGTCCTCGGGACGCTGGAGGTCTTCGTCGACCGGGCTCGGCTCGAAGCGGAAGACACCGTCCTCACCGCGAGCACCGAGCGCGCCTGCGAAACCCTTGAGGGCGTCGCCGAAGTCGCTGGGCACGAGCCACACCTTGTTCGCGTCACCCTGCGCCATCTGCGGCAGCGTCTGCAAGTACTGGTACGCGAGCATCTCGGGGGTCGGCTTACCGGCCTTGATGGCTGCGAACACCTTCTCGATCGCCTTCGCCTCGCCCTGCGCCTCGAGGTACTGGGCGGCCCGATCACCCTGCGCCCGCAGGATGCGGGACTGCCGTTCCGCTTCCGCCTCGAGGATCGCGGCCTGCTTCGATCCCTCGGCCGACAGGATGCGTGCCTGCTTGTCGCCCTCTGCGGTCTTGATCGCGGCCTCGCGGTGGCCTTCGGCCGTGAGGATCGTCGCGCGCTTCTCGCGGTCCGCCTTCATCTGCTTTTCCATCGACTCCTGGATCGACGGCGGCGGATCGATGCTCTTGAGTTCGACGCGCGCGACCCGCAGACCCCAGCGGCCGGTCGCTTCGTCGAGCACGCCGCGCAACTGACCGTTGATCGAGTCACGGGAGGTGAGAGTCTCTTCGAGGGTCATACCGCCCACGACGTTGCGCAGGGTCGTCACCGTGAGCTGTTCGACGGCGGCGATGTAGTTGCTGATCTCGTACACCGCGGCTTGCGGGTTGGTGACCTGGAAGTAGACGACCGTGTCGATGCTCAGCGTCAGGTTGTCCTTGGTGATGACCGGTTGCGGCGGGAACGACACCACCCGTTCGCGCAGATCGACTTTCGCGCGGATACGGTCCACGAACGGCACCAGGAACGTCAACTGTCCCGACGCGGTCCGGAAATAGCGTCCCAGCCGCTCGATGACCGCGGCTTCTGCCTGCGGGATCAGGGCGACTGACTTCACCACCACGATCACGACGAGTACCACCAGTACGGCGAGTACGATCAGCGCTTCCATAGGTCAGACACCCCTCCATACGACGGCGGTCGCGCCGTCGATCTGCATCACGGTCACGGTTGTTCCGGGTTCGTACACTTCGGTGGCGTCCAACGGCCGGGCAGTCCACACGTCGCCGTCGATTTTCACCCGGCCCGCGTGCTCACCCACTTGCTCGACGACGAGCGCGTGCTTGCCGGGTAGCGCGTCGACGCCCGTCGTGAGCGCGGGCGGCGCGGAATAGCGGCGGCGCAGGATGGGCCGGACTCCGAGCAGCAATACCAGCGAGAACAGTGCGAACACCACGGCGTCGAGCCACACCGGCAGATCCGTTGCAGCCGAGACACCGGCGGTAGCCAGCGCCGCACCGCCGAGCATCAGCAGGACGAAGTCACCGGTGAGCGCTTCCGCCGCAGCCAGTGCCACGCCGGCGATAAGCCATATCAATGCCGCCACAGCAACCATCGAACCATAAATCGGACATTGCGGCAGAGAGCCAGTTCACAGGCTTGCTGAGCGGTTGCCGCGCACACACCCGCCGCGACGAGCACAATGCTCAGCACGTCGGCGAACCGTCCGTGCGGAGGGAACGCGACCGGGCGGGCGCCGCCGGCCCCACCCTTCCCCGAATCCGAAAGGGTCATGATGAGCACCCCCACGAGTTCACTGACCGCCGAGGACCTGGAGTTCCTCAGACGCCCCCTGCACGGATTCGTGAGCGTGGCCGCAGGACCGCTCCCGCCCCAGCCCCGACCGGTCTGGTTCGAGGCCACCGACGCGGGCACCGTCGACTTGTTCACCGCCCCCGACTCGCTGAAGATCCGCCGCCTGGGGCGCGACCCCCGCGCCTCGATCGTGGTCGCCGCACCGGTCGGGGAACGTGAACGGTGGGTGTCGGTCGCGGGCCACACCACGATCGAGGCGGACGGAGCACACGAGTTGTGTTCCCGCCTGGCCGCGCGCTATTGGGATCTCGACGATCCGGTTCGTGCCGCCGATCTCGCCGGGATCCTCGCCGAAGACCAGGTACGTATCGTCATCCATCCGGATACCGTGCGGCGGTACAGGTATTGAGTGCGCCCGGATGTGCCGTCGACCTTCGGGGCGGGGCGCTCAGTCGCCGTCGCCGGGTTCGGTGACGAAATCCACGAGTCGCTCGACAGCGCCGATCAGCGGGGCTTCGAGGTCCCGGAACGACGACACCGCGCCGTAGACCCGCCGCCAGCCTTCCTGCGGCGTACCCCAGCCGAGTTCACGGCACACGCCGGTTTTCCAGTCCTGGCCGCGCGGAATCGTCGGCCAGGACTCGATCCCGACGGCCTTGGGGCGCACCGCTTCCCACACGTCGATGTAGGGATGGCCGGTGACCATGACGTGCGGGCCGAGGTTCGCGGTCAGCCGCTGTTCCTTCGATCCGGTGACGAGATGGTCCGCCAGGACACCGACCCTCCGTCCCGGACCGGGACGGAACTCGGCGAGCCGCTCGGCCAGGTTGTCGAGCCCTTCGAGTTGTTCGACGACGACGCCCTCCACACGGAGGTCGTGTCCCCAGACCTGTTCGACGAGGGCCGCGTCGTGCACACCTTCGACCCAGATGCGGCTTCCGCGGGCCACGCGTGCCCGCAAGCCCTCGACTCTGGTCGACCCCGAGGCCGATCTCGCCGGGGTCTGCGCCGCCGGTCGCGGCTTCGGCCGCACCAGAGTGACAGGTGCACCGTCGATCAGAAACGCGGCAGGCCGCATCGCGAACAGACGGGTGCGGCGTTGCCCGTCCTCCAAGCGCACAAAGTCGCCGTCGTAGGTGCGTTCGATGCCGACGATCGCGCCGCACCACCCCGACGCGGCGTCTTCGACCACGAGATCCTTCTCGGCCTCGAGTTCCGGGACGGTCTTCCTCCGCTTGCGGTTGTGTCCGGCATAGATGTCGCCGTAGCTGTCGCGTGGACTCACGCCGGTCAACGTTAGGACAACGACACCGGCGGGCGGTCGTCGCCACGCCGGAGAACAGGCGTCCTATGCTCGTTCCGTGAGTTCCCCGAGTCAGAGCCTGACGCTGTGGGCCGGAGCATGGCTCTCCGGTCGCGCGGCGCCCGACGAGGTCATCGATGCCCTGCACGAGTGGGCGCCGATGCATCTCGTCGCTGCCGCCGAGGCGGACGCGAAACACCGCGCCGGGCTGACCGGCCAGGACCCGCAGGACGGCGCCGCGGTACTGCTCACCGTGATCCGGCGGGCCGACCCCGCGGGAGGTTCGGGCATCCGACTGCTGTTGCCGTCTCCGGGCGATGTGCGCGGCCTGCCCGTCGGCATCGCCTTCTCCGCAGCAGCAACGGCTGCCGGGGAGGGTGTACTCGTCGGCGCGCCGGGAACGCCCGGACTCGGCCTGGTTCCGACCGTCGAGGGACCCGATGTACTCCGCTGGACCGTGTTCGCCGTCCCGGCGGTACCCGAACTCACCGACCTACCAGGCCTCGGCGAAGCGGAATTCACCATGCGCGAAGCGGTGCGCGACGCCGCCGCCACGCTCACGGGTATCCGCACGGTCGGCGACGACGGGCGCAGCACCGACCCGCGTGCCGAGATCGCGGCCGAGATCGCCGAGTACGCCCGTCACCGGTATCCGGACTCGATCCCGCAGCGTGCCGTGCGGATCCTCGATTCCGCCGATCAGGTCGCGGCGATCCTCACCGTCGCGGGGCGCGGCGGGGGTCTGCGTGCCGGTTCGGCGACCACGCTGGACGCCCGCGAATCCGCGCTGCGTCCCTTGTGGACCGCGGTGCGGCACGCGCGAGTCGGCGCGGTCGACGCCG
This sequence comes from Rhodococcus sp. BL-253-APC-6A1W, assembly GCF_012843405.1. Lineage (NCBI taxonomy): Bacteria > Bacillati > Actinomycetota > Actinomycetes > Mycobacteriales > Nocardiaceae > Rhodococcus > Rhodococcus sp. BL-253-APC-6A1W. Next base: position 190,330 of record NZ_JABAFB010000008.1, on the reverse strand, counting down.
CTCTGCGCGCGCCCCAGCACGGCTGAGTTCTCACCCCGCGCGACTGGCAGTGACCAGCAGGTAATCCCAGTCCATCGCTCCCCCACCCAGATCGTGCCGGCGCGCCAGTTCGGCAAGTTCGCCGTCGAGCGCGGCGACTCGCTCGGGATCGCCCGCGAGTGCGTGGTAGACCGCAATCGTCGGCCCGTAGTTCGTCTTGAAGAAGTCGCGGAACGCTTCGCCCGTGGGGAAACGGTCGACACGTAACGAACCGGTGCTCGCCGTCAGATCGGTCACCCGGTCCCCCAGCAGGGTCCGCACATGGTCTTCGTCGCCCCAGAGCGGGGGTGGTTGTGCCCCCGGGGGTGGTGCGGGCGCGTACGGCTTCATCGTGGCGAACATCCGGCCGATGAAACCCGCGGGCGTCCAGCTCAAGAGCCCGATCCGGCCTCCCGGACGGGTGACGCGCACGAGTTCGTCCGCCGCTACCTGGTGGTGCGGCGCGAACATCACCCCGACGCACGAGAGCGTCACGTCGGCACTCGCGTCGCCGAACGGCATCGCCTCCGCGTCCGCCTCTTGCCAGGTCACGGTGGCGCCGGCGTCCTCGGCATCGCGCCGGCCGATGTCGAACAGTTCGGGAGTCAGGTCCGTCGCCACGACGGTGGCCCCGGTCAGTGCGGCGGGAATCGCGGCGTTGCCCGAACCGGCCGCGATGTCGAGCACCCGGTCGCCCGGGCCGACCCGGCACGCGGACACGAGGATCTGCCCGAGCGACGGGATCACTCCGGACGCGACGGCCGGATAATCGCCGAGCGCCCACATGGCCCGGTGTTTCGCCTTGAGGTCGCGGTCTGCATCGAGTGCCGAGCGGGATTGCGTCATCACACATCTCCTTCAACGGAGCGTCCGATCCGTCGTCGACAGATCTCGGAGGCGCACGTCAACGGTATGAACACCCGCGGATTGCTTCCAGTTCGGAATCTGTACCGCTCGGCAGGCCTACCATTCGAAGCATGGGCTCGCCCTACCACCAATTCTGTCCCGTCGCGAAAGCGATGGAACTCTTCGACGAGCGGTGGACACTTCTGCTGGTGCGCGAATTGGTGCTCGGTAGCGAGCGATTCAACGACCTCCGCCGCGGACTCCCCCGGATGTCGCCGTCGTTGCTGTCCACCCGCCTGCACCAGTTGACGGTCGCGGGCATCGTGCAACGGACCGTCGACGGTTCGGAGGTCCGTTACGTGCTCACACCCGCCGGACGTGATCTGGAACCGGTGGTGTCCGCGCTCGGCACGTGGGGATCGCGGTGGACGGGCCGGCTCGGCGACGAAGACCTCGACCCCAAGCTGCTGATGTGGGATATGCACCGCAACGTCGACCACTCCGCGATCGAGGAGACTCGGGTGGTCGTGGAGTTCGTCTTCACCGGCGCCCCACGCGGGTCGCGGCGGTGGTGGCTGGTCATCGTTCCCGGAGAGGTCGACGTCTGCGACACCGATCCGGGCTTCGAGGTCTCCGTCACGGTCACGGCTGGGCTGCGGGATCTGACCGAAATCTGGCGCGGAGAAAACGACTGGCCCGAGGCGCTGCGGACCGGAGCCGTGGTGGTGGAGGGCCCGGTGGGGCTGCGGCGGTCCCTCCCGAGCTGGTTCGTCTCTCCCCTGGCCGGGGCGAATCGCAGTGGTGAGCCGGCGCTCTGAGCCGTGAGTGCTCAGTCCTCCGCTGTGGGCGCCGGCCGAGAGGGCCGCGCCGGGGGTTCGCAGCACCGGACTGCGCACAGCGTGCCGTTGCACCCCACTCCGAACTCCGGTTCCGTTCCGCGCCGGCGCGGCGATGCCGTACCGAGGCGTTCCTGCACGAGCTCACGGACCATCTGCGCGAAACGGGGATCGGTCCCGGCCGTCGCCGCGCGCACGAACTCCATGCCGAGTTCGGCCGCACGGTCCCGGGCTTCGGTGTCGAGATCCCAGACCACCTCGAGGTGGTCGGAGATGAATCCGACCGGAACCACGATCACCGCGGTCACTCCCCGCTCGTGGAGAGCATCGAGATGGTCGACGATGTCGGGTTCGAGCCACGGCACGCGGGGCGGGCCCGAACGCGACTGCCAGACCAGGTCGTAGTCGTCGACACCGAGCGAATCCGCGACCAGGTGCGCGGCCTCGGCAACCTGGCGGCTGTAGAGACGGCCACCGGCGTCCGGCGGTCCACCGGTCGCATCGGCGGACGTCGGGATCGAGTGAGCGGTGAAAACCAGGCGCGCGTCCGCTGCGTCGTCGGGCAGTTCGGTGCGGGCCGCGCGCACGGCATCGGCGACCGCGTCGAGGAACAGCGGGTGATCGTAGAACTGCCGGATCTTCGTCAGGTCGGGGGCGTCGTCGACCGCGCTCCGCGCCCGGCGGATGTCCTCGTGATACTGCCGGCATCCGGAATAACCGCCCCACGCCGAGGTCGCGAAGACCAGCGCGTTGCGAATTCCGTCGTCACGCATGGCCGCGACGGTGTCCTCGACCATCGGATGCCAGTTACGGTTTCCGAAGTACACCGGCAGGTCGATGCCGTGCGCCTCGAACTCGCCGCGCACGGCATCGATGAGGGCCCGGTTGAGCGCGTTGATCGGTGAGACACCCCCGAAGTGCAGGTAGTGCTGCGCAACGTCGTCGAGACGTTCCGGCGGGATACCCCGGCCCCGGGTGACGTTCTCGAGGAACGGCCGGACATCGTCCGGGCCTTCGGGGCCGCCGAACGACAGCACCAGCAGCGCGTCGAACGATTCGGGGGTGCTCACCATGGGAGTGCTCTCCTGACCTGTCAGGCGCCGAGGCCGACCTGTGAGTGGAAACCACCGTCGACGTACACGATCGACCCGGTGGTACCGGGCAACCAATCGGACAGTACCGCGCACACGGTCTTCGCGACCGGAGTCGGGTCTTCGACGTCCCATCCGATCGGGGACGCGGCGGACCAGCCTTCGTTGAGCCGGTTCATCTCGGCTCCCGGTCCGGTGGCATCCCCGGCGATCGCCTTCGCCGCAAGGGTCTTGATCGGGCCGGCGGCGACGAGATTCGAGCGGATTCCGCGCGGGCCGACCTCCTTGGCGACATACCGGTTGACCGATTCGAGGGTCGCCTTGGAGACGCCCATCCAGTTGTAGAACGGCACCGCGCGTGACGGATCGAAGTCCATGCCGACGAGAGAACCGCCCTCGTTCATGACCGGCAGCACCGCCTTGGCAAGTGCACCGTACGAATACGCGGAGACCTCCAGGGCGACGGCGACGTCGCTCCACGGGGCATCGAGGAACGGGCTGCCCAGGCACGAACGCGGCGCGAAACCGATCGAATGCACGACGCCGTCGATCCCTTCGGGCGCGAGTTCACGCAGTTTGTCGGCGAGCCCGGCGAGGTGCTCGGTGTTCTGCACGTCGAGTTCGATCGCCGGCGGCACCGGCTGCGGCAGACGCTGCGCGATGCGGTCGATCAGCCGCAACCGGTCGAAGCCGGTGATGATGATCTTCGCGCCCTGTTCCTGTGCCGCTTTGGCGGTGTGGAACGCGATGGAGGCATCGGTGATGATGCCGGTGACGAGAATGGTCTTGCCCTCGAGCAGTCCGCCCATGAGTGTGTCGATCCTCCAGTGAGATTCGGATGTGGTCCGGGTGTGGCGGCGGGTCAGTGACCCATGCCCATGCCTCCGTCGACGGGGATGACAGCGCCCGAGACGTAGGCGGAGTCGTCCGAGGCGAGGAAGCTCACCACGCCCGCGACATCGTCGGGCTTGCCGAGACGCTGCATCGGGATGAATTTCTTTGCCATGTCGCGCAGATCGTCGGACAGTTCCGCGGTCATGTCCGTCTCGATGAACCCGGGTGCGACGACGTTGGCGGTGATCGAGCGTGAGCCGAGTTCGCGGGTCACCGACCGGGCGAGTCCGATCACGCCGGCCTTCGAGGCCGCGTAGTTGATCTGCCCGGCCTGGCCTGCCATACCGACGACCGAACCGAGGAAGATCATCCGTCCCCACCGTGCGCGCAGCATCGCCCGGTTGGCACGCTTCGCGCACCGGAAGGACCCGGTGAGGTTTGCGTCGAGGACGCTGGTGAACTGGTCCTCGGTCATGCGCATCAGCAGGGTGTCGTCGGTGACGCCGGCGTTGGCGACCAGCACCTCGACAGGGCCCTGATGCTCTTCGACCTCGGTGAATGCGCGGTCGACCGACTCGGCGTCGGTGACGTCGCACACGACACCGAACAGGTCGTCGGGGACACCGGAACCGCGGTGGGTGACGGCAACCTTGTGTCCGTCGGCCTGCAGGCGGCGAGCCACCGCGAGGCCGATACCGCGGTTTCCTCCGGTGACGAGAACGGACCGGGGCGTGCCCGCGGGGCGCGTGGACGCGGCGGGGCTACTTGCGTCAGTCATGGCGACAAACCTATCTGGTGGTGGATCGCACACGGACAGGGCTCCGTGAGCGGCGACAAGAAGGGTCAGGGCAGGCGCTGGCGAAGCACCATGGCGGAGACGAGGCCTGCGGCGACGCAGAGAGCACCGAGCATCAGCCACGGCCGGCTGGCATCGCCGCGCGTCGTTTCGAAGCCGATCTGCTCCTCGAGAGTGTTGTAGGCGTCCTCGAGTTCCTCGAGACTCGACGCGGTGAAGAAGCTACCCCCGGACAGGTTCGCGATCTCCTTGAGAGACGGATCGTCGACAGGGACCGGGATGCGCTCGTCCTCGATCGTGACCGTTCCGGTCGCGGTGCCGAACGAGATCGTCGAGACCGGGATTCCCTTCTCGGCTGCCTGCCTCGCCGCGGTGAAACCTCCCCGCGGGTCGTCGGGGCTCTCCGGCACGGTCTGCTTTCCGTCCGAGAGCAGCACGATCCTGGCGGGCGGCGCCTGATCGCTGCCGCCGAGCACAGCGGCCAGGGTGTCGATGGACTGCATCGCAGTGAATATCGCTTCGCCGGTGGCGGTGCGCTCACTCAGTTGCAGGTGATCGATTGCCGTCTTCGTCGCTTCCCGGTTGGTGGTCGGTGACACCAGCACCGACGCGGTACCGGAGAACGCGACGAGACCGAGGTTGATCCCGGGAGTCAGATCGTCCGCGAACTGCTTCGCCGCTTCCTGCGCGGCGGCGAGCCGGGACGGTGCGACATCGGTCGCCTCCATCGACAGCGACACGTCGATCACCGCGACGACCGTCGCGCGATTACGCGGCACCCGTTGCTCGGCCGTAGGTCCGGCGAGGGCGACCGTGAGGAAGACCAGGCCGGCCAGCAGCAGCGCGACCGGGATGTGGCGGGCACGTCCGGGCCGGTCGGGAGCGACCTTCTCGAGAAGTTCGAAGTTGGTGAACCGCAGCGTGTGAGAGAGCCTGCGGCGCTGCACCAGCACGTAGCCGACGCCGAGGGCGGCAACCACGACCAGGAACAGCAACCACCACGGTGAGGTGAAACCGGAAATGCTCACCGGCCCACCCTCCCCACGCCGCCGGCTGCGTAACTGTGCCGGCGAGCCGCGACGAAACGAACCACGTCGCTGATCCAGTCCCGGTCGGTCCGCAAACTCAGCATCGGGGCCCCGCAACTGCGCATCGCCTGCTGCACGGCAGCGCGATGCTCCGCGGCAGCCTGGGCGTAGTCGGCGCGAAGCTGCGGTGTCGTCGTGAACTCACGGGTGCGTCCGGTTTCGGGATCGTGCAGGACGACGTCTCCCAGGTCGGGCAGTTCCAGGTCGCGGCGGTCCAGCACCTCGACTGCCAGCAGGTCGTGCCGGCCGGAGAGGGCACGCAACGACCGCTGCCAGTCGAGCGGTCCCAGGAAGTCGCTGATCACGACGGCAAGACCGCGCCGGCGCTGGGGCCGCCGCAGCGCCTCGACGACACCGCGCAGATCACCGCGGGTCCCGTCCGGTGGGTGCGGGATGGTCGCGATGGTGCGCAGCATGGATTGGGCGTGGGCCCGTCCCCCGCGCGCGGGAATCCGCACCGTGTCGCGGCCGGTGGACACCACGGCGCCGATCCGGTTGCCGCCGCCGATCGTCAGATGCGCGATCGCCGCGACCGCTGCGACGACCAGATCGCGCTTCTCGCACGCGGCCGTGCCGAAATCGAGGCTCGCGGACAGATCGACCGCGAGCCAGGTCTCGAGTTCGCGATCCGCGACGGTCTGCCGCACGTGCGGATGGGTGGTGCGGGCGGTGACCGACCAATCCATCTGGCGTACGTCGTCGCCCGGCTGGTACTCCCGGGCATCGCCCGGTTCGGACCCGGGTCCGGGAATCAGGCCCAGGTGATCACCGTGCAGGACACCGTCGAGCCGGCGCCGGACGGTCAGTTCCAGGGTGCGCAGCGCAGCAGTCAATGCGGGGTCGCGCAGCTCGCCGGAACGGAACGTGGGTGGCGACCCGTCGCGGGCGGGTTCGCTCACCGTTGCCCTGCACCTCCGTGCGGTCCGGGCGCGGGCACCACAGGAGCACCGGGACGCACCGCCGCGGGGGGACCCGCCGGCACGGGTGCCGTGGCCTGGGGCGCGACCTGCGGCAGACCGACCGTCTGGAGGATCTCGGCGATGATCCGGTCCGGTGAGACGTCGTCGGCCAGCGCGTCGTACGACAACACCAAGCGGTGACGCAGCACGTCGGGGATCACGTCGATGATGTCCTGCGGGATCACGTAGTCGCGCCCGCGGACGAGAGCGAGCGCGCGGGCTGCGGAGATGATGCCGAGGGTGGCACGCGGAGAGGCGCCGTAGGCGATCCATCCCTGCACGTCGTGCAGACCCAGTTCGGCCGGCGAGCGCGTCGCGAAGATGACCCGCACCACGTAGTCGACGAGCGCATGGTGCACGAACACGCGACTGGCGATCTTCTGCAGTCGCAGCAGTTCCTCCCGGGAGAGCACCTGCTTCGGTTCCGGAGCCGCGACTCCCATCCGGTAGACGATCTCGCGTTCTTCCTCGACCGAGGGGTAGTCGACGAGGACCTTGAACAGGAACCGGTCTCGCTGCGCCTCGGGCAGCGGGTAGACGCCTTCGTTCTCGATGGGGTTCTGCGTCGCCATGACCAGGAACGGGTCGGGCATCGGGAACGTCTTGCCACCGATGGTGACGTGCCGTTCCGCCATCACTTCGAGCAGCGCCGACTGCACCTTCGCCGGGGCGCGGTTGATCTCGTCGGCGAGCACGAAGTTCGCCACCACCGGGCCGAGTTCGGTGTCGAACTCTTCGCGGCCCTGCCGGTAGATCCGGGTTCCGACGAGGTCGGTGGGTACCAGGTCGGGAGTGAACTGGACGCGGGAGAAGGATCCACCGACAACTTTGGCGAACGTCTCGACCGCGAGGGTCTTCGCGACACCCGGCACGCCTTCGAGCAGGACGTGCCCGCGGGCGAGCACTCCGACGAGCATGCGTTCGACGAGGAGGTCCTGGCCGACGATCACTCGCTTGACCTCGTAGATGGCGCGCTCGAGAAGGCGGACGTCGTCTGCCGGGTCGTACGCCTTCTCCGGTGCGGCCACAGGCTCCTTCGACGTGGACACGGCGGGAGCGGACGCACTCGTCGCACCGGCGGACGGGCCGTTTCCGGCAACGGGAGGGTTCGCCGCGACACTGCCCCGTGTGGGAGCGCCGGCGTCCGCCCTGCCGCTGCCCGGTCCGGCCGTGCCCTGCGGCTCCACGTCGTGGCCCTGACCGGCGGCGTTGTTCGAGCCGGCCCCGCCCTTCTGTGCGCCCGCTGCCGTACCCGACGTCCCGCCCTCGCGTGAGGTCACCAAGAATCCACCGCTTTCGCCTACGTTGATCCACTGGAAATCGCCTGCTGCACCACTATGGCAGGTGTCGATTCAGTGTGCCGTAACGCCAGGCCCGCGGCGTGGGCGAGTCCCACGCCCGGACAGTGCGATCACGATCACTTCACCGTCAGGACACCATGCGCACCACATACGGTGTCATGCCGTCCCAGCGTACCGGCGAGATCATGACGTGCGAACCCGACTGCGGCGCCTCGAGCATCGTGCCGTCGCCGAGGTACAGGCCCACGTGCTGGCTCGCATTGGGGCCGTAGAAGATCATGTCGCCGCGTCTCATCTCCGACGACGAGATCTGGGTGCCCGCTGTGTACTGATATCCGGTGTAGTGCGGCAGGGAGATGCCGATACCGGCGAACGCATAGATCATCAGCCCGGAGCAGTCGAAGCCCACCTTGCCGAAATCTCCGTAACTGTCGGCGACACCGCCGTCCCGTATTCCGCGGGTCGGTCCGTTCTCGTCTCCCCCACCCCACGCATACGGCACGCCGATCTGGGACAGCCCACGGTCGATCACGGTCTCGACCGCCGCGGCGCCGGTGAGCGACGGCGTCGACCGGGTGCGCGGCGACGACCGCGGAGTCTGCGGTGTGGGCGTGCGAGGTGTCTCGGTGACTTCGTCTGCCGGGTTCACCTCGCTACCCGGGCTCGGTGTCACGTCGGGATCGAGGTCCTCGTCCGGTACGGCGGCGCTCACGGCCGGCGTGTCGAGGGTAGGTGCGCTCTCTCCCAAGTCGGTGTGGGGACGTCGTCCGTTGGCGAGTTCGGCTGCCCGCGCGAGTGCGGCGTCGTCGGCTGCGACCCGCTGGGCCGCCGCTGCCGCTTCCTCACGCGCCACCTCGGCGGCAGCGGCACGGGCCGCCTCCTCCGCCACGCGGCGGCGATCCCATGCCACGTACTCCGCGCGCTGACCCTCGAGACCGGCGGCATTGGTGCGCGCGAAATCCAGTTCGGCCTGGGCTCCCGCTCGTGCCTGCTCGATGCGGCTCTTTTCTGCGGCTTCCCGGTCGAGGGCATCGCGGGCGACGGCGATCGCAGCTTCCGCGTCCACCTTGCGCTGCTCGGCGGCCGCCGCTGCGGCGTCGGCCTCCTGTTTCGCGGCGCGCGCACGGGAATGGGAGTTCGCCTGTTCGGTGCGCGCGCGTTCGAGTGCGTCGAGCACCGCGTCGCGTCCGGTCGAAAGCATGCGCATCACCTGCGCGCGGTCGAGCAGGTCCTCGGGGCCGTCGGTGGACAGGAACGCGGCGAGTGATGTCGCGTTCGATCCGCGGGTGTAGCTCTCCCGCGCGAACGAGTCGAAGTCCGCTTGCGCGTGTGAGATCTGGGCGCCCGCGTCCTGGAGGGCGAGCTGGGAGGACGCCACGGCCTGCGCGGCTGCTGCCACGGCGTCCTGGGCGGAATGCAAGTCGACGAGGGCGCGGTTGACGTCCTCGCGTTTGATCGCGACCTGGGCGTCGAGTTCGGCGAGCTGCTGATCTGCGTGGGAGATGCGCACGATCAGTTCACCGATGCGGTGGATCCCGGAGTTCACGGCCGCCCCGGCCGCGTCCAGTTCCGTGTCCGACGGATTGGGCGGTGGTGGTGGCACCGCGGCCGCAGTCGACCCCACTGCGACGAGCACCGTCGTCAAGAGGCCGATTCCCGCGAGCAACCGGGAGGCGCGGACGACGTGGCCCGAACGGGTGCTGCGAAGAGAAGACCGCCGACGTCCGGCAGTGGTAGGCGATGCCGGTGCGCCGGTAGGCGACGACCGTCGCGGAATCCCCCCGTGGAAACCGAATCGTCTCACTTGCGCTCTCCCTCGGTCGTGCCGACCTGAGAAACAGTCGGGCCCGACGCCTCGGGGAGCGCACAGCAAACACCGCTCGCGGGGTCCCCGCGATCGGTCGCTGTACCGGTCTCCGGTCGCGGGCAGCGCCCCACGACTGGGCTTGTGACACACCTTCCCCAAGAGCGTCATCTGAACCGTACGACACACCAGGCGCGTCTCGCGCGACAGTTACGGATTTCGATTACGGAACGCGACCTTCGGGGCGCACTCCGGCGCCGGACATCGACACCGGAGCCGGCGAGAAGACAGGCGGCGGCGCCGTCAGGAGGTCGTGGGTGTCGTGTCCTCGGCGGGGACCTGCTCGTGTTCGGCCGCATCGGATCGGGCGGCACGCCGGATCTTCGCCCAGTACGTCGCGCCCGATGCCGCTGCGACGACGAGCACGAGCAGGATCGTCAGCATCGTCCACGGTGGCGAGGGCTCGATCACGGAATCGACGAAGTTCTTCGTCGAGACCACCGGGTTGCCGGTATAGGTGCGGTCCTCGGCGGCTTCGAGGGTGACCCGGTCCAGGCTGTCGCTGAACGTGCCGACCCACCCGGGGCTGAGGACGAGCACGGTGCCCCCGTCTTCGGCTCCGACCTCGGTGGCGAGGTCACGGAGCTGGGAGTCCATGCGCGGATCTCGATCGATCACCACGACACTCAGGTCGATCCCGTGTTCCTGCGCCCGCGCCACCTCCGCGACCAGATCGTCGACCTGTTCGGGAGGCGCGGAGACCTGGTCGTCGCTCAGGTCGGCGAGGATCGCCTCGACCGTGACACCCGGAGGGAGATCTGTGGCCGACGGCCCGGGAATTCGTAGCAGTGGCGCAGACATTTCTCTCCGGTAGTGCTGGTCGGGAGCGTGTGCGAGCCCGGCTTCGCCGCGTCGAGCAGTCGGCACAGGGAGCACACGCTCGCAGGGCAACACCGAACAGTACGCGATCGCGCGCGGGTGGCGCAGCCGCGCCGAGGTCGGCGGGCGCGTCCGATGTGGCGTCGCGCACCCCTGAGAGCGCCGTATTCTCTGTACACTCCCGGCTTTATTACAGGACAAGCGTACTGTTAGACTCTACGGTGAGACGCCACGGCGGCACCGCACAGGAAATTCCTCCTCTGTGGACGCTGTGTGCCTCGCTTCAGCCGTCGACACAGCCCCGTCGGCGGCGAGCCGAAACGACGAGTGGAGCTGACGTGAGCACCAATACTGATTCGTTCGGCGCCAAGGGGACCCTGCAGGTCGGAGATAACTCGTACGAGATCTTCCGCCTGTCGGCCGTCCCCGGCACCGAGAAACTCCCTTACTCCTTGAAGGTTCTCGCCGAGAACCTGCTGCGCACCGAAGACGGTGCCAACATCACCGCCGATCACATCCGCGCCATCGCCAACTGGGATCCCGCAGCCGATCCCAGCATCGAGATCCAGTTCACGCCTGCCCGCGTGATCATGCAGGACTTCACCGGCGTGCCGTGCGTGGTCGACCTGGCCACCATGCGCGAGGCCGTCACCACCCTCGGCGGCGACCCGAACAAGGTCAACCCGCTCTCCCCCGCCGACATGGTCATCGACCACTCGGTCATCCTCGACGTCTTCGGCCGCGCCGACGCGCTCGAGCGCAACGTCGACCTCGAGTACCAGCGCAACGGTGAGCGTTACCAGTTCCTGCGCTGGGGCCAGGGCGCGTTCGACGACTTCAAGGTCGTCCCGCCCGGCATGGGCATCGTCCACCAGGTCAACATCGAGTACCTGGCTCCGACGGTCATGACCCGCAACGGCCAGGCCTACCCCGACACCTGTGTCGGCACCGACTCGCACACCACGATGGTCAACGGACTCGGCGTCCTCGGCTGGGGCGTCGGCGGCATCGAAGCCGAGGCCGCAATGCTCGGCCAGCCGGTCTCCATGCTCATCCCGCGCGTCGTCGGCTTCAAGCTCTCGGGCGAGATCCAGCCGGGCGTGACCGCGACGGACGTCGTGCTCACCGTCACCGAGATGCTGCGTAAGCACGGTGTGGTCGGCAAGTTCGTCGAGTTCTACGGTGCCGGCGTCGCCGAGGTCCCCCTCGCGAACCGCGCCACCCTCGGCAACATGAGCCCCGAGTTCGGTTCCACCGCAGCGATTTTCCCGATCGACGGCGAAACCATCAACTACCTGCGCCTGACCGGCCGCAGCGACGAGCAGCTCGCGCTCGTCGAGGCGTACGCCAAGGAACAGGGCATGTGGCACGACGCCGACAAGGAGCCGGTCTACTCGGAGTACATCGAGCTGGACCTGAGCACCGTCGTTCCGTCGATCGCCGGCCCGAAGCGCCCGCAGGACCGCATCCTGCTCAGCGACTCGAAGCTCGCCTTCCGCCGCGACATCCGCACCTACGTGGGCGACGACCAGCCGACCGAGCACAGCCAGCTCGACGAGGCCGTCGAGGAGTCCTTCCCCGCGTCGGACCCGGCCGCTCTCTCGTTCGCCGACGACGGTGACGACACCGCGGACCGCGTGCAGTCCGCCGCCAACGGTGCCACCGGCCGGCCGTCCAAGCCGGTCACCGTCAAGACGGAGCAGGGCGAGTTCGTCCTCGATCACGGTGCCGTGGTCGTTGCGGGCATCACCTCCTGCACCAACACCTCGAACCCGTCCGTGATGCTGGGTGCAGCGCTGCTCGCCCGCAACGCGGTCGAAAAGGGCCTGGCCACGAAGCCGTGGGTCAAGACCAACATGGCGCCGGGTTCGCAGGTCGTCTCCGACTACTACGAGAAGGCGGGCCTGTGGCCCTACCTCGAGAAGCTCGGTTTCTACCTCGGTGGCTACGGCTGCACCACGTGCATCGGCAACACCGGTCCGCTGCCGGAGGAGATCTCCAAGGCGATCAACGACAACGACCTCTCGGTCACCGCGGTGCTCTCGGGTAACCGCAACTTCGAGGGTCGCATCTCGCCCGACGTGAAGATGAACTACCTCGCGTCGCCGCCGCTCGTCATCGCGTACGCGCTCGCCGGCACCATGGACTTCGACTTCGAGGCCGACGCCCTGGGCAAGGACAAGGACGGCAACGACGTCTTCCTCAAGGACATCTGGCCGTCCGCGCAGGAGATCGACGACACCATCAAGTCGGCGATCAGCCAGGACATGTTCCGCAACTCCTACGCCGACATCTTCAAGGGCGACGAGCGCTGGCAGAACCTGGAGACCCCGGCGGGTGACACCTTCGCGTGGGACGAGAACTCGACCTACGTGCGGAAGCCTCCGTACTTCGACGGCATGACGATGGATCCGGCTCCGGTCACCGACATCAAGGGCGCTCGTGTGCTCGCGCTGCTCGGCGACTCGGTCACGACGGACCACATCAGCCCCGCGGGTCCGATCAAGCCGGGCACCCCGGCCGCTCAGTACCTGGACGAGCACGGCGTCGAGCGCAAGGACTACAACTCGCTCGGTTCGCGTCGCGGTAACCACGAGGTGATGATCCGCGGCACGTTCGCGAACATCCGCCTGAAGAACCAGCTGCTCGACGGTGTGTCCGGTGGCTACACCCGCGACTTCACCCAGGACGGTGCACCGCAGGCGTTCATCTACGACGCGTCGCAGAACTACCAGAAGGCCGGCATCCCGCTGGTCGTCCTGGGCGGCAAGGAGTACGGCTCCGGGTCGTCGCGCGACTGGGCGGCCAAGGGCACCAGCCTCCTCGGCGTCAAGGCCGTCATCACCGAGTCCTTCGAGCGCATCCACCGCTCGAACCTCATCGGTATGGGCGTCGTCCCGCTGCAGTTCCCCGCCGGGGAGTCTGCGGCAAGTCTCGGACTGGACGGCACCGAGGTCTTCGATATCACCGGTATCGAGGCGCTCAACGAGGGCACCACGCCGAGCACCGTGCACGTCACCGCAACGAAGGACGACGGCAGCAAGGTCGAGTTCGACGCGGTCGTGCGCATCGATACGCCGGGTGAAGCGGACTACTACCGCAACGGCGGCATCCTGCAGTACGTGCTGCGCAACATGATCCGGGGCTGACATCCCGATCGGCCGCCCACATCCGCGGGTGGCCCACGCTGTGAAGTGACGGCGGGCCCGGGACGTCTCGTCTCGGGCCCGCCGTCCACATCGGGAAAGGACGGTCGCGGTGCCCAAGGTCAGTGAGCACCACCTCGCCGCGCGCCGAAGTCAGATCCTCGACGGCGCCCGGCGTTGCTTCGCCGAATACGGCTACGACGGCGCCACCGTGCGCCGCCTCGAGGAGGCCACGGGTCTCTCCCGCGGCGCAATCTTCCACCATTTCAAAGACAAGGACGGGTTGTTCCTCGCGCTTGCGCAGGAGGACGCCAAGCGGATGGCCGACGTGGCCGCCAACGAAGGCCTGGTGCAGGTCATGCGCGACATGCTGTCCTCGCCCGACCAGTTCGACTGGCTCGGTACCCGGCTCGAGATCACGCGGCGCCTGCGGACCGATCCGGAGTTCGCCAAGGAGTGGACCCAGCACTCCGCGGAACTGACCGCTGCGACCGTCGGGCGTCTGGAACGGCAGCGCGAAGCCGGTCGCCTGCGCGACGACGTGCCCACCGAGGTTCTGGTGGGCTACCTGGACCTGGTGCTCGACGGGCTCATCGCCCGCCTCGCCTCCGGGCATGCCGAAAAGGAACTGTGCGCGGTCCTCGACCTCGTCGAAGAATCGGTGCGTCGCCGGGACTGATCCCGGCGACGTCCGTCACGCGCTCTTGTCGGCTGTTGCCCTGCGGCGATTCGGCCCACCTCGCCCGCGAAGCTGGACATCCGACTCCACCAGCACGTTGTGGACGAAACCGTAGGAACGTCCGGTTTCGTGGGCGAGGGTGCGAATGCTTGCACCTGCCTCGTAGCGGCGTTTGAGTTCCGCTTGCAATCGGTCCCGCGAATCCCCGGTGATCCGGGTTCCCTTCGCGAACGTCGTCTGGCCACGATCGGGATTTCGCACCATCGGTTCCTCCCGGCACCTCGACAAAGGTCCTGGTTCAAGGCTAAAGGACCGAAACGATCACCGAAGCGGATCGGATCGGATCATGCGAGCTGGATGAGCTCCAGGTAGTCCTGGGACCAGTGATCCTCGGTGCCGTCCGGCAGCATGATGACCCGTTCCGGGTTGAGAGCCTCGGCCGCGCCGGGATCGTGTGTCACGAGCACGACCGCCCCCTCGTAGCTGCGGAGCGCGTCGAGCACCTGCTCACGGGAGACGGGGTCGAGGTTGTTGGTCGGCTCGTCGAGGAGCAGCACGTTCGCTGCCGACGACACCAGACCCGCAAGCGCAAGCCGGGTCTTCTCGCCGCCGGACAGCGTGCCGGCCGGCTGATCGAGTTGCGGCCCGGTGAACATGAACGCACCGAGCAGACCGCGCAGATCCTGTTCACCCGCGTCGGGCGCGGCGTGGCGGATGTTCTCCCACACCGACGCCGAGTCGTCGATCGTGTCGTGCTCCTGAGCGAAGTAACCCACCTTGAGCCCGTGACCCGGCACGAGTTCGCCGAGATCGGGCTTCTCCGTCCCGGCGAGCAGACGCAGAAGCGTGGTCTTACCGGCGCCGTTGAGACCGAGGATCACCACGCGGGTGCCCCGGTCGATGGCGAGGTCGACACCCGTGAAGATCTCGAGCGACCCATAGACCTTGGTCAGGTTCTTCGCCATGAGCGGGGTCTTGCCGCACGCGGCAGGCGTGGGGAACCGGATCTTCGCGACCTTGTCCGCGACCCGCACGTCGTCGAGATCGTTGAGAAGCTTGTCGGCGCGCTTGGCCATGTTCTGCGCGGCGGTGGCCTTGGTGGCCTTCGCTCCGAGCTTGGCAGCCTGCTTGTGCAGGGCCGACGCCTTCTTCTCCGCGTTGGCGCGCTCCCGGCGCCGACGCTGTTCATCGGTAGCGCGGGCGTCGAGGTACTTCTTCCAATCCATGTTGTAGATGTCGGCTTCGCCGCGCACCGCGTCGAGGAACCAGACTTTGTTGACGACATCGGCGAGCAGATCCACGTCGTGGCTGATCACGATCAGGCCGCCGTCGTGGCTCTGCAGGAAGCCTCGCAACCAGGTGATGGAGTCGGCGTCGAGGTGGTTCGTCGGCTCGTCCAGCAGCAGGGTCGTGTTCGACTTGCCGCCCGAGCCGTCGGACGCCGCGAACAGGATGCGCGCGAGTTCCACGCGGCGGCGCTGGCCACCGGAGAGCGTGTGCAGGGCCTGGCCGAGGACGCGGTCGGGCAATCCGAGGCTGTTGCAGATGCGGGCCGCCTCCGACTCGGCCACGTATCCGCCGAGCGTCGAGAAGCGTTCCTCGAGAGATCCGTACTTCCGGACGGCACGGTCGCGGATCTTCTCGTCGACCGATTCCGCCATCAGTGCCTGTTGCTTCTCCATGCCCCGCAACAGTTCGTCGAGTCCTCGAGCGGACAGCACCCGGTCCTTCGCGAGGACGTCGAGGTTGCCCTCCTTGGGGTCCTGCGGGAGGTAACCCACTTCCCCGGATCGGATCACGGTGCCGGCATACGGCTCGCCTTCGCCCGCGAGGATCCGCAGCGTGGTGGTCTTGCCCGCGCCGTTGCGCCCCACCAGACCGATCCGATCGCCGGCCTGCACCCGCAGCGCCGACCCGGGCGCGGAGAGCAGGGTCCGCACACCTGCGCGGACTTCGAGATCGGTAGCGGTGATCACAGGCAAGAACTCCTAGACGACGACGGGGTGGGTGCCATGAACCGCGAGGCGGGGCACACGAACTACCCAGTTTACCCTGTTCGTCCGCGTTCCCAGCCGTGAGATGCACTACTACGCACGCGCGAACGCCGCTGCGGATGCCGCGTCCGGGCGCGCTTCGGCAGACTGCGCCGGCGCCCGCCTACTCTGTGGTCGTGCCTGTCTCCTCCCCCACCGACGTGCTGGTCGCCGGACTCGGTCCCGCGGGGCGGGCAGTCGCCGCCCGCGCCGCCCGCGCCGGTCTCGACGTGATCGCCGTGGATCCCCAACCGTCGCGGCGGTGGACGGCGACATACGGGGCGTGGCGGGACGAACTCCCGTCGTGGCTGCCGGAGCGCGTCACCGCGGCGGAGGTCGCCACCCCTGCGGTATGGGCCTCGACGCTCCACGAGTTGACCCGGCCGTACCGGATCCTCGACACAGCCCGGCTCCAGGACTGCCTCGATCTCGAGGAGGTGTCCGTGGTGCGCGGGCGGGTGGACACGATCGACGCGCACAGCGCGGTCCTGAGCACCGGCGACCGGATTCGCGCCCGGTACGTGATCGACGCGCGGGGGGTGCCCGCAGGCCCGGATCGCGCCGCGCAAACCGCCTTCGGGCGGGTGCTCGACGACGCCACCGCCGCATCCGCCCTGGAAGGGCAGCAGGCCTGGTTCATGGATTGGCGGCGCGACAACGGCACCGACTCCTCCGATGTCCCGTCGTTCCTGTACGCGATGCCGCTGGGCGGCGGGCTCGCCCTCCTCGAGGAAACCTGCCTGGTGGGGCGGCCGCCTCTGACGCTCCCGGAGTTGCAGCGACGACTCGACGTCCGGCTGGCGGCGCGGGGCATCGCGACCGGGGACCCGGAACGGACCGAGAAGGTGCGGTTCGCTGTGGAAGGCATCCGTAGCGAGCGCGGGGTGGTCGGATTCGGCGCGCGGGGCGGACTCATGCACCCCGCGACCGGCTATGCCGTCGCGACGGCCCTCTCCACGGCGGACGCCCTCGTCGCCTCCGTGCTCGCCGGGTCCGATCCGCGGCAGGTGCTGTGGCCGGCGTCCGCCCGTGGTGTCGCCGCGCTGCGTGGCCTGGGGCTTCGTGTGCTGCTCCGGCTCGACGCGCAGTCCGCCGCAGCCTTCTTCGACGAGTTCTTCGGTCTGCCCACCGAGCAACAGCGGGCCTACCTCTCCGGCCGCGCCGATCTCACGGCCGTCGCCGGCACGATGTGGACGCTCTTCCGACGTCTGCCGGGACCCCTGCGCGGCGCTGTTCTGCGCTCGGCGTGGTGACGCACGTCTCTGCGACACCCGGACCGATTTCGGCTTCTTTTCAGCGCATGTCCGGATCGTCGATCATGATGGAGAGATGCGGTCGATTTGGAAAGGTGCCATCGCGTTCGGCCTCGTCAACGTGCCGGTCAAAGTGTATTCGGCAACCGAGTCCCACGACATCAAGTTCCACCAGGTGCACGCCAAGGACGGCGGACGCATCAAGTACCAGCGTGTGTGTTCCGAATGCGGGGAAGTAGTCCCGTTCCAGGAGATCGACAAGGCGTACGACTCCGACAACGGTGAGCGGGTCGTCCTGACCGACGAGGACTTCGA
Organism: Rhodococcus sp. BL-253-APC-6A1W; assembly: GCF_012843405.1. Classification (NCBI taxonomy): domain Bacteria; kingdom Bacillati; phylum Actinomycetota; class Actinomycetes; order Mycobacteriales; family Nocardiaceae; genus Rhodococcus; species Rhodococcus sp. BL-253-APC-6A1W. Next base: position 172,452 of record NZ_JABAFB010000008.1, on the reverse strand, counting down.
GAAGCTGCCCGCAGCGGAGAAACACGAGATCCCGGTGCTGGAATTCGTGCCGTCCGAGCAGATCGACCCGATGCTCTTCGAGAAGTCGTACTATCTCGAACCGGATTCCACGTCGCCGAAGGCGTATGCCCTGCTGGCCGCGACCCTCGACCAGAGCGACCGGATCGCGCTGGTGCATTTCACCCTGCGGCAGCGCACCCGACTCGCCGCGCTGCGCAACCGGGACGGACTGCTGGTGTTGCAGACGCTCCTGTGGCCGGACGAGGTCCGCGCCGCCGAGTTCCCGTCGCTCGACGGGGTCGAGAAACCGAAGCCGCGAGAACTGGCGATGGCGGAGACACTCGTCGAGTCGATGTCGGGCGATTTCGATCCCACCGAGTTCACCGACGAATACCAGGTCGAACTGCGGGCCCTGATCGACGACGCCCTCGCGCGTGGCGGCGAGAAAGTGTTCCAGGTCGCCGAGCCGGACTCCGGCGGTGAGGACGCCGAAGTGCTCGATCTTGTTGCCGCGCTCCAGCGCAGCGTCGAGGCCGCGGGCACGGGGTCCGGTCGCACGTCCGGTAGGGCGTCGGAGGAAAAGTCGTCCGGGTCGTCCTCTGCGAAGAAGACCACCGCGAAGAAGACAGCAGCCAAGAAAACACCGGCCAAGAACGCCGGCGGCAAGGACTCGTCGAGCGACGGGTCTGCGGCGAAGAAGACGACCGCAAAGAAAACACCGGCGAAGAAGACTGCCGCCAAGAAGTCCCCGGCGAAGAAGAGCAGCGAACGCAAAGGCGCGTGACGCCGCGGGTCCTGCGACGGCCGCCCTCGTCGGTTCAGTCCATGGACTCCCCGAGGCGGTGCAGCAGGACGGTGAGTTCGCGAATGTCCGCGGTCTCCCACCCCGACAGCCGCTGACGCCACAGTTCGGTCTCGTCGCCCAGGATCTCGTCGAGTTTGCGTCGGCAGTCCGGGTCGAGTGCCACCAGGCGGGCACGCGCGTCGTCCGGGTCGGGGATGCGTTCGACCAGCCCGAGGCGTGCAGCGCTGTCGATGCGGCGGGTGAGCGTCGATTTCTCGATCGCCAACTCTGCGAGCAGATCCGACATCGCGACCGCGTCGGCACGGCGCAGCATCAGCAACATCGGGTAGCAGACCGGGTCCAGCTTCGGGTGCACCGCGCGGGCCCGCTCGGCGATCAGCCTTCGGAAACGCCGTACCACCGCGATCATCTCGTGCTCGAGCGCGACGACGGGATCGGCGGCTACCTCGGCGCCCGGTCCGGGCTCGACGGCCCCGCCCGGTCCGGGCTCGACGGCCCCGCCCGGTCCGGGCTCGACGGCCCCGCCCGGTCCGGGCGGGACGCTACCGCCGTCCTCGTCTGCTCGGATATCCGTGTCGGTCACGAAGATCCGCAACTGTCACACGGTAAAGCCGAGCGCGCGCAGCTGCTCGCGACCGTCATCGGTGATCTTGTCGGGGCCCCACGGCGGCATCCACACCCAGTTGATGCGGAGGTCGGGGCACAGGCCGCTGCGCACGAGCGCATTGCGTGCCTGGTCCTCGATCACATCGGTGAGCGGGCATGCGGCGGAGGTGAGAGTCATGTCGACCGTGACGGCGTCTTCGGACTCGGAGATGCCGTACACCAGCCCGAGGTCGACCACGTTGATGCCGAGTTCCGGGTCGACGACATCGCGCATCGCCTCTTCGAGCTCGTCGAGCCGGACCGGATCCAGCGGTGGCACCGTGTCGGCGACCAGCGTCGTGGTGTCTCCGCTGGTGTCGTCGGATGCGGGTGTTGTGGCGCTCTCGGGGTTCGAGGTGCCGGGGGCGGGTTCTGTCATCGGTTCTGTCCTCCGCTCGAAACGGTGTCGGCGTCGCCGGTCCCGAGGCCGGCAGCGTCGCTGCTCCGGTCCACGATCTGCGCGACGGCGTCCTTGAAAGCCATCCAGCCCAGCAGTGCGCACTTGACGCGTGCCGGGTACTTCGACACACCGGCGAAGGCTATGCCGTCACCGAGCACGTCCTCGTCACCTTCGACGGTGCCTCGGCTACCCACCATCTCGACGAAGCTGTCGACCGTCGCGAGTGCGTCGGCGACGGGCATCCCGATCACCTGATCGGTGAGAACCGAGGTGGCGGCCTGGCTGATGGAACAGCCCTGACCGTCGTACGACACGTCGGCCACAGCACCGCCGTCGAGATGCACGCGCAGTGTCACCTCGTCGCCGCACGTCGGATTGACGTGGTGCACCTCTGCGCCGTACGGCTCTCGCAACCCGCGGTGGTGCGGGCGCTTGTAATGGTCCAGGATGACCTCCTGGTACATCTGCTCCATCCGCATCAGCCACGCTCCCCGAAGAATTCCTGGGCGCGCCGCACGGCTGCGCCGAGCGCCCGAACCTCGTCGAGCGTGTTGTACACCGCGAACGACGCGCGAGCGGTCGCCGCGACCCCGAAGCGGCGGTGCAACGGCCACGCGCAGTGGTGACCCACCCGGATCTCCACGCCCTCGTCGTCGAGGATCTGCCCGAGATCGTGGGCGTGGATGCCGTCGACGACGAACGACACTGCGCCGCCACGCTGCTCGGCGGTGGTGGGCCCGATGATGCGCACGCCGGCGATGTCACCGAGTTCGGTGAGCGCCGCGGCGGTCAACTCGTGCTCGTGGGCTGCCACCGCGTCCATGCCGATGTCCTGCAGGTACCGCACTGCGGCACCGAGCCCGACGGCCTGCGACGACATGGGCGAGCCGGCCTCGAATCGCTGCGGGGGTGCCGCGAACGTGGTGGCGTCCATGGTGACCGTCTCGATCATCGAGCCACCGGTGATGAACGGCGGAACGTCGGCGAGCAGGTCGCGGCGGCCGTACAGCACGCCGATCCCGGACGGGCCGAGCATCTTGTGCCCGGAGAACGCGGCGAAGTCGACGCCGAGTTCCCGGAAGTCCACCGCCGCGTGCGGCACCGACTGGCAGGCGTCGAGCACGACGAGCGCTCCGACCGTCCGTGCCCGCCGGACGATCTCCTCGACGGGTGCGACGGCGCCGGTGACGTTGGACTGATGCGAGAACGCCACCACCTTGACGGCGTCGGTGAGCTCGAGCGAGTCGAGGTCGATCCGGCCCTCGTCCGTGACGCCGTACCAGCGCAACGTCGCGCCGGTACGCCGCGCGAGTTCCTGCCAGGGCACGAGGTTCGCATGATGCTCGAGCTCGGTGACCACGATCTCGTCACCGGGGCCGAGCGCATGCGGGAAACGATCGTCGGCGAAGGCGTACGCCACCAGGTTGAGCGCCTCGGTGGCGTTCTTGGTGAACACCACCTCGTCGGCGTCGACACCGACGAAGCCGGCGATGACGGCGCGGGCACCTTCGTAGGCGTCCGTCGCTTCCTCCGACAACGCGTGCGCGCCTCGGTGGACCGCGGCGTTGCAGGTCGTGAGGAACTCACGTTCGGCGTCGAGGACCTGGACGGGCCGCTGCGACGTCGCACCCGAGTCGAGGTAGACCAGTGGCTTGTCGTCGCGCACCGTCCGCCCGAGGATCGGGAAGTCGGCCCTGATCCGGGCGACGTCGAGCGTCCGCACCGGCACCGTCATCCGATCACGCTCCCTGTGTGTCTGCGGCTGCAGCGTGGGTGAAGCGCTCGTAGCCGTTGGTCTCGAGTTCGTCGGCGAGTTCGGGGCCACCGGACTGGACGATGCGGCCACCGACGAACACATGGACGAACTGCGGCTTGATGTACCGCAGGATCCGGGTGTAGTGGGTGATCAGCAGAACGCCGCCGTGCTCACGTTCCTGGTAGCGGTTCACGCCTTCGGACACCACACGCAGGGCGTCCACGTCGAGGCCGGAGTCGGTCTCGTCGAGGATCGCGATGCGCGGCTTGATGAGTCCGAGCTGGAGAATCTCGTGGCGCTTCTTTTCGCCGCCGGAGAAACCTTCGTTGACGCTGCGCTCACCGAAAGCGGGGTCGATGTCGAGTTCGGTCATCGCTCCCTTCACTTCCTTGATCCAGTGACGGAGCTTGGGAGCCTCGCCCCGGGCCGCCGTCACGGCGGTGCGCAGGAAGTTCGACATCGAGACGCCGGGGACCTCGACGGGGTACTGCATCGCGAGGAACAGTCCGGCGCGGGCACGCTCGTCGACGGTCATCGCCAGCACGTCTTCACCGTTGAGGGTGATGCTGCCGGAGGTCACCTCGTACTTGGGGTGCCCGGCGATCGCGTACGACAGGGTGGACTTGCCGGAGCCGTTGGGCCCCATGATGGCGTGCGTCTCGCCGGAGCGGACGGTGAGGTCGACGCCCTTGAGGATGTCGATGGGCTCGGCGTTCGCATCGGTCTGGGCGACGCGAACGTGCAGGTCCTTGATCTCGAGGACGTTCTCAGGTGTGGACATCGATCAGTGGTTCCTTAAAGAAGAAGTATCGGGGTTACGGGTCGTGCGGAGCCGGTCAGACGCCGACTGCCTCGAGCTCTGCTTCGATGGCGGCCTCGAGACGCTCGCGAATCTCGGGCACCGTGATCCGCTCGAGCAGCTCGTGGAAGAAGCCGCGCACGACGAGGCGGCGCGCCTGATCTTCCGGGATACCGCGCGACCGCAGGTAAAACAGCTGCTCGTCGTCGAAACGGCCGGTCGCGGAGGCGTGGCCGGCACCGACGATCTCGCCTGTCTCGATCTCGAGGTTGGGCACCGAATCTGCGCGGGCACCGTCGGTGAGCACGAGATTGCGGTTGAGCTCGAACGTGTCGGTGCCTTCGGCCGCGGCACGGATGAGCACGTCGCCGATCCACACGGTGTGCGCGTCCGGCTTTCCCGAACCGGGATCGCCCTGCAGAGCGCCCTTGTAGACCACGTTCGACTTGCAGTTGGGCTGCGAGTGGTCGACGAGCAGACGCTGCTCGAGGTGCTGTCCGGCATCCGCGAAGTAGAGTCCGAGCAACTCGGCGTCGCCGCCGGGCCCGTCGTACTTGGTGGTCGCGGAGACGCGGACCAGATCACCGCCGAGCGCGACGGTGAAGTGACGCAGCACGGCGTCGCGGCCCAGCCGTGCGTGATGCGCGGCGACATGGACGGCGTCGTCGGCCCAGTCCTGCACCGCGACGACCTTGAGCTGCGCGCTGTCGCCGACGATGAACTCGACGTTCTCGGCGTACGTGCCGCTCCCCCGCTGGTCCACGACCACGGTGGCCCGGGCGAACGCCTCGAGGCGGACCTGCAGGTGCCCGTAGGCGACCTTGCCCTCGCCCGGCCCGGTGACCGTGACGACGACGGGATCGGCGATCTCGGTTTCGCGGCCGACGGTGACGACGGTCGCGGACTCGAACGATGAGTACGCCTGTGCGGCGACGCGGTCGAACGGGACACCGCCCTGGCCGAGTCGTGCGTCGTCGCGGCCCACGGTCTCGATCCGGACGCCGTCGACGGGAGCGACCTCGACGGTGGCGGTGCCGTCGGCGACGGCACTGCCGTCGTGCAGTCCGCGCAGGCGGCGCAGCGGCGTGAAGCGCCAGATCTCGTCGCGTCCGGAGGGAACTTCGAAAGCGTTCACGTCGAACGACGTGAACACCTCACCCTTGTTGGTTGCCGGCTTGCCGGACGGGGCGCGGTTCTCGCCGCGCACCGCGTCCTGGACACCGGTGGCGCCTGTCGGCGCACCGGTGGTGGGAATGTTCTTCGCTTCCGCAGTCATTTAGCCGACTGCCCCTTCCATCTGCAGTTCGATCAGTCGGTTGAGCTCGAGGGCGTACTCCATCGGCAGCTCCTTCGCGATGGGCTCGACGAATCCGCGAACCACCATCGCCATCGCCTCGTCCTCGTTGAGGCCGCGGCTCATGAGGTAGAACAGCTGGTCGTCGCTCACCTTGGACACGGTGGCCTCGTGACCCATGGTCACGTCGTCCTCGCGGATGTCCACGTACGGGTAGGTGTCCGAGCGGCTGATCTGGTCGACGAGCAGTGCGTCGCACTTGACGGTCGACTTGGACCCGTAGGCGCCCTTGTTGACCTGCACGAGACCGCGGTACGACGCGCGTCCGCCACCGCGGGCCACCGACTTCGACACGATGGTCGACGACGTGTGCGGAGCCAGGTGCAGCATCTTCGCGCCCGTGTCCTGGTGCTGGCCCTCACCGGCGAACGCCACGGAGAGCACCTCACCGCGGGCGTGCTCGCCCATCATCCACACTGCCGGGTACTTCATCGTCACCTTGGAACCGATGTTGCCGTCGATCCATTCCATCGAGCCGCCGGCCTCGACCTTGGTGCGCTTGGTCACCAGGTTGTAGACGTTGTTCGACCAGTTCTGGATCGTCGTGTAGCGGCAGTGGCCGCCCTTCTTGACGATGATCTCGACCACGGCGGAGTGCAGCGAGTCGGACTTGTAGATCGGCGCGGTGCAGCCCTCGACGTAGTGCACGGAGGCACCCTCGTCGACGATGATCAGGGTCCGCTCGAACTGACCCATGTTCTCGGTGTTGATCCGGAAGTACGCCTGGAGCGGGATGTCGACGTGCACACCCGGCGGAACGTAGATGAACGAGCCGCCCGACCACACCGCGGTGTTGAGCGCCGAGAACTTGTTGTCACCGGCCGGGATCACCGTGCCGAAGTACTCGCGGAACAGCTCGGGGTGCTCGCGCAGACCGGAGTCGGTGTCGAGGAAGATGACGCCCTGCTGTTCGAGGTCCTCACGGATCTGGTGATAGACGACCTCGGACTCGTACTGGGCTGCGACACCGGAGATCAGCCGCTGCTTCTCGGCCTCGGGGATGCCCAGCTTGTCGTAGGTGTTCTTGATGTCCGCGGGCAACTCGTCCCAGCTCGCGGCCTGCTTCTCGGTCGAGCGCACGAAGTACTTGATGTTGTCGAAGTCGATCCCGTCGAGATCCGACCCCCAGCCCGGCATCGGCTTCTTGTCGAAGGTGCGCAGTGCCTTGAGGCGAATGTCGAGCATCCACTCGGGCTCGCTCTTCTTGGCCGAGATGTCCCGCACGACGTGCTCGGACAGGCCTCGTTGCGCTGCAGCGCCTGCGGCGTCGGGGTCCGACCAGCCGAACTGGTAGTGACCGAGAGAATCGATCGTCTCTTCTTGCGTCAGCGGTGCGCCGGTGGACGTCTGGTCCGAGGTGACGGTCATGCGAGCTCCTTCCGGAGTCTGTGGTGTGGTCGGCGTGGGCTGCGCGCCGACTGTCATCGGGTAGTTCACGAAGTCGGGGGTGGTTCCTGCAGGCGTCAAGAGCTCGGCGGCTCCTTGGCCGGGAGGACCGGCACGTGGGTGGTGCAGAACGCGTCGCCGTTGGCGATGGTCGCGAGCCGCTGCACGTGGGTTCCGAGGATCTCCACGAACGCCTCCTCTTCCGCTTCGCACAGTTCCGGGAACTGCTCGGCCACGTGGGACACGGGGCAATGGTGCTGGCAGATCTGTACGCCCGGGCCGACCCGGCGGGTGGACGCCGCGAATCCCGATGCGGAGAAGGCTCCGGCGATCTCTTCGGCGGTTTCTTCCACGTCCTGACCGGCGGGGTCGATCCCGCTGAGGATCGACTGGACGCGCCGGCGCGCGAAGTCCTCGATTGCGGCTTCGCCGCCGATCTCACGCAGGTGGCGCATGGCGGCAGTGGCAAGATCGTCGTAGGAGTGGCCGAGCCGCGCACGGCCGACGGCCGTGAGCTGGAAGCGTCGCGCGGGTCTGCCCCTGCCGCGGCCCTGCCGGCGTGACGGTGCGGCGGCCTCGGCTTCACCCGATTCGATCAGGGCGTCGAGGTGGCGACGCACGCCTGCCGCGCTGAGTCCGAGTCTCTCCCCGATTTCGGGTGCGGTGATGGGTCCGTGTTCGACGAGAAGCTTCACCACCGCGGCGCGGGTCTGACCTTCGTGTGCATCGCGACCGGTCGCAGCAGCGCGCGCGACAGGCGCGTGACCTGTGCGTTCTGCTTGCACGTCGAGTGCGGTCGATGATTTCACAACACCAGTGTGACGGAATTCAGGAAACTGTTCCACCAAGGGTGCCCTTCCTCACCCTTCGATCCCGGAGCCGTCCGGTGCCGCGGACGCCGCCCGTTACGCTGCTCGGGTGCCGTCGAACCCACCCCTCAGTCCGAGCGAGAACCCGGTCGCGGCGGGGCGACCCGGCATCGGGCCGCGCATCCTCGACCTGACGCGACGCGCACTCGGACTCGACCGTCCGAGTCCCCGGGCCGACGTCTCCGTCGTGCTGCACGGCGACGAGACCGAGGGTCGTGGGCTCGATCCGGTCGAGACCACGCAGCTGCACCGGATCAGGCTGTTCGGTGCGACCGGCGCCGTACTGATGGCGATCGGTGCGCTCGGCGCCGGGGCGCAACCCGTCCTGCAGAATCCGGTGCAGGGAGTCCGCGGACTCGGCCTGGCCGCACGGATGCCCAGTGCGGCACTGACGGTGACGATGACGGGCATCGTGCTTGTGGTGCTCGCCTGGCTTCTGCTGGGCCGATTCGCCATCGGCCGCCGCGACCCGGACGGACAACCCCGCAGGCTGACGCGCTCCCAGCTCGACCGGACGCTGTTGCTGTGGATCGTGCCGCTCGTCGTCGCACCGCCGATGTTCAGCAAGGACGTGTATTCCTATCTCGCGCAGAGCGAGATCGCCGCGCGCGGACTGGATCCGTATGCCATCGGTCCCGCCGGTGCGCTCGGAGTCGACCATGTGCTGACGCGGACGGTGCCCAACATCTGGCGCGACACCTCGGCGCCCTACGGCCCGGCATTCCTGTGGCTCGGCGAGAAGATCGCGGCACTCACCGGCGAGAACATCGTCGCCGGAATCTTCGTACACCGGCTCCTCGCGCTGGTCGGGGTCGCATTGATCGTGTGGGCGCTGCCTCGGCTGGCGCGACGCTGCGGGGTCGCGTCCGTGAGCGCACTGTGGCTCGGCGCCGCGAACCCGCTGCTGCTCTTCCACCTGGTTGCCGGCGTCCACAACGAGGCACTGATGCTCGGCCTCATGCTCACCGGCGTGGAACTGGCGCTGCGCGGCGTCTACGGCGACACCCCGGACGGCCGCGCGTACCGCAACCGCGCGACGGCCTGGATCGCCGCGGGTACCGCGCTCATCGCGCTCTCCGCCATGATCAAGTTGCCCTCACTACTCGCACTCGGTTTCGTGGGCATGGCCCTCGCGCGGAGGCGAGGCGGCGGCGTCCGCGCAGTTGTGACCACGGCGGTGATGCTCGGGATCGGCGCCGTACTGGTGATCGGCGTCGTCAGCTGGGGCAGCGGCCTGGGCCTGGGATGGACGCAGACTCTCGGGACCGCCACCGAGGTCCGCAGCTGGATGTCGATTCCGACACTGCTCGGGATGGGCACGGGGCTCGGCGGGGTCCTGCTCGGTCTCGGCGACCACACGACGGCTGTGTTGTCCATCACGCGCCCCATCGCCGCCGTGGTCGCCGCGTTCATCACGGTGCGGATGCTGCTGGCAACCCTGACGGGACGGATCCACCCCGTCGGCGCGCTCGGCGTCTCGCTCGGCGCGATCGTGCTCCTGTTCCCGGTGGTGCAGCCCTGGTACCTGCTCTGGGCGGTGATTTCCCTGGCCGCGTGGGCGACCCGCCCGATCTTCCGCATTCCCACGATCGCGTTCTCGTCGGTGGTGAGCGTGATCCTGATGCCGAACGGCGGCGAGTATCAGCCGTTCATCATCGTGCAGGCCGCCATCGCCACCATCGCGGTGGTGGGTCTGCTCATCGTCGCGACGCGCAACATCCTGCCGTGGCGGGGTGAGGAGCGCGCACCGGCGCGCCCGCCGGAAACCGCCGACGCCTAGGCTGGAACCCTGTGACCCCGAGTTCTCCCTCCGCCGCAGTGCCGGCCGTGCGCCTGGACGGCGTTGTGAAGACCTATGGGGGCGTCACCGCGGTGGACCGCCTCGACCTGACGGTCGAACGCGCCCAGGTGCTCGCCCTGCTCGGCCCGAACGGCGCCGGGAAGACGACCACCGTCGAGATGTGCGAGGGGTTCGTGACCCCCGATGCGGGCTCCGTCCGAGTGCTCGGACTCGATCCGGTCGCCGACTCCGACGCGCTGCGACCACGGATCGGCGTGATGCTGCAAGGCGGCGGCGCCTACCCCGGGTCCCGTGCGGGCGAGATGCTCGACCTCGTGGCCGCCTACTCGGCAGATCCCCTCGATCCGGACTGGTTGCTCCATCGTCTCGGCCTGGAGGAAGCGCGGCGTACCCCCTACCGGCGGTTGTCCGGAGGCCAGCAGCAGCGTCTCGCGCTGGCGTGCGCCCTGGTCGGCCGACCCGAACTGGTGTTCCTCGACGAGCCCACAGCCGGTCTCGACGCACAGGCCCGGCTGCTGGTCTGGGAATTGATCGACGCGTTGCGCCGCGACGGCGTGAGCGTGCTGCTGACCACGCACCTGATGGACGAAGCCGAAGAACTCGCCGACGAAATCGTGATCATCGATCACGGCAGCGTCGTGGCGGCGGGAACCCCGGAAGAAGTCATGCGCACCGGCGCGGAGGGCCAGTTGTGGGTGACGGCCCCGCCCGCTCTCGACGTGGCACCGCTGCAATCCGCGCTGACCGGCACCTGCCGGGTCCGCGAAGCACTCCCCGGCCGCTACCTGATCGAAGGTGCGGTCGAACCGTCCGTCGTCGCCGCGGCAGCGCAGTGGTGCGAGAAGCTGGGTGTGCTGGCCACCGAGATCCGGGTGGACCAGCGCAGCCTCGAGGACGTGTTCCTCGAACTGACCGGACGGGAGCTGAGAGGGTGAGCGTGACCCACGACCGACTGGCGAACAATCGATTCGCCGAGGGGACCTTCACGCCCCGTCCCACTCCGAATGCGCCGGCGAGGATGCTCGCGGCGCAGACGCGGATGGAGCTGAAACTACTGCTGCGCAACGGCGAGCAGTTGCTGCTGACGATGTTCATCCCCATCACGCTGCTGATCGGTCTCACCCTGCTGCCGATCGCCGATCTCGGTGAGGACCGTGCCGCCCGCGTTCTTCCCGCCGTGATGATGGTGGCGATCATGTCGACCGCCTTCACCGGGCAAGCGATCGCCGTCGGATTCGACCGCAGATACGGTGCATTGAAAAGAATCGGTGCGACCGCACTCCCGAAGTGGGGCATCATCGCAGGTAAAAGCGGTGCTGTCGGGATCGTAGTGGTGCTGCAATCAATTCTCCTCGGAGGAATCGGCGTCGCGCTCGGATGGCGGCCCACCGCGGTGGGACTGCTCGTCGGCGCCGTCGTGATCGCACTCGGAACGGTGATGTTCGCGACCCTCGGACTGTTGCTCGGCGGCACGTTGCGGGCCGAGATCGTGCTCGCGCTGGCGAACATCGTCTGGTTCGTGCTCCTCGGAATCGGCAGCATCGTGCTGCTCGACGATGTCGTTCCTGACGCGCTGCTGCATGTCGTGCGCCTCGTGCCGTCGGGCGCGCTGACGCTGGCGCTCGACACCGCCGTGGCGGGCGGCGTGGACTGGCTGTCGATCGCCGTTCTGGTGGTGTGGACGGCGATCGGCGGGACCGCCGCTGTGAGATGGTTCCGGTTCACCTGATCGGCGCAGCACCCAACTACACGTTGTAGTGGACGACGCCGTAGCATCGGGGCCGTGTTGTATCGCGGCTACCTGAGCCTTGTCGACCGTCTCCCCTTGCCGTCTCTCCGGGCGCAGCGGATCATCGCGTTCCTGACGATCCTCACCCAGGGCGGCATCGCAGTGACCGGTTCCGTGGTCCGCGTGACCGCGTCCGGGCTCGGCTGCCCCACCTGGCCGCAGTGCTTCCCGGGATCGCTGGTCCCGGTCGGGGTGTCGAGCAACGTCCACACCCTGCACCAGGTCGTCGAGTTCGGAAACAGACTGCTCACGTTCGTGGTCGTCGCTGTCGCGGCGGCGATCGTCCTCGCTGTGACCCGGGCGCGCCGTCGCAAGGAAGTGATCGCGTGGGCGTGGCTGATGCCCGCCGGCACGGTCGTCCAGGCGATCCTCGGCGGAATCACCGTCCTCGCGGGCCTGGTGTGGTGGACCGTGGCGATCCACATGCTCGCTTCCATGCTGATGGTCTGGCTCGCAGTGATCCTCTACGCCAAGGTCGGCGAACCGGACGACGGGATCGTCGTGCAGGTGCTGCCCCAGCCGTTGCGCTGGCTCACCGCTCTGTCCGCCGTCGCGCTGGCGGGCGTCCTCGTCCTGGGCACCATGGTGACCGGTGCGGGACCACACGCCGGTGACAAGAGCATCGACAACCCGGTGCCTCGCCTCGACCTCGACATCACGATGCTGGTTCACCTGCACGCGGAAGCACTCGTCGGCTATCTCGCACTGCTCGTCGGCCTCGCGTTCGCCGTGTACGCCCTCCACGCCCCCGAAGCGGTCAAGACCCGACTGAAGGTCGTCCTCGCCCTCGTCGCCGCCCAGGCATGTATCGGACTCGTGCAGTTCTGGACCGACGTGCCTGCCGTGCTGGTCGTGCTGCACGTCGCCGGCGCCGGGCTGTGCACCGCCGCGACCGCCGCCGTCTGGGCCGCCGGACGGATCCGGACCACCGCACCGGTGCCCGAACCGGTCACCGTCTGACTCCTCACAGACCGTCCCCCATACAGACCTCGGGGCCGTCCACATCGACGATGTGGACGGCCCCGAGGTCTGTGTCGGGCAGGTGTCAGGAGCGAATCGGGTGCTCGTTGCGTGCCTTCGGGAACCGCGCCTGACGGGCGACCCAGCCGGCCATCTTCTTCCAGTGCCCGGGCTGCGGATTGACGATGCTGGTCAGTTCCCGGTCCCACTCGGAGACGGTGACGTCCGGCAACGCGTCGATGACGGCGTGGGCGGTCGGCAAGTCCTTCGCGACCCGATCACCGAGCGTCCCGTCGGCGGCGACGACGGTGACCCGGACCCCGGACCGGCCGATCGGCTGCAGCACGGCCTTGCCGGAGCCGCCGTGCTCGGCGACGAAGGTGCGAATGGACGAGACGATGGCGGCCGGTGCGGCCGCGACCTCTGTTTCGGCGCTCATGAAAGCAGAATACTGTGACGGAATGCGCGCAATCGAAGTGGCACAGTTCGGAGGTCCCGACGTCCTCGTTCCGGTGGAACGTCCCGACCCGCAGCCCGGCCCCGGCGACCTGCTCGTCCGCACCGACGCCATCGGCGTGAACTTCATCGACACCTATTTCCGCACCGGTATGTACCCCACCGACCTGCCGTACGTTCCGGGCTCGGAGGGCACCGGAACGGTCGTCGCAGTCGGCGAGGGCGTCGAGGACGGGCGGATCGGCACGCGGGTGTCGTGGTGCGCGGCCCCCGGCTCGTATGCGGAACTCGTCTGCGTCCCCGAGGCCGTGGCGGTACCGGTCCCGGACGGCGTGCCCACCGAGCAGGCGGCGTCTGCGCTGCTGCAGGGCATGACCGCGCACTACCTGATCGAGTCGGTGTATCCCGCCCGGGCCGGCGACACCGTGCTCGTGCACGCGGGTGCCGGCGGCGTGGGTCTGCTGCTCACCCAGTTGGCCGCAAAGAAGGGCGTACGGGTGATCACCACCGTCTCGTCCGATGCCAAGGAAGCCCTGTCCCGCGACGCCGGTGCGGCCGAAGTCCTGCGCTACGACGACGACATCGCAGCCCGGGTCCGGGAACTCACCGGCGGTGAGGGCGTCGCCGCGGCGTACGACGGGGTCGGTGCGGCAACGTTCGAGGCGTCCCTCGCCTCGGTCCGTATCCGCGGCATGGTCGCGTTGTTCGGTGCGGCGAGCGGCCCGGTTCCGCCGTTCGACCTGCAGCGCCTCAACCCCGCGGGTTCACTGTTCGTCACCCGCCCTACCCTCGCGCACTACACACGCACCCGCGAAGAGCTGCTCTGGCGGGCGGGGGACGTGTTCGCGGCGATCGCCGACGGATCCCTGCACGTCCGTGTCGGTGCGACCTACCCGCTGGCGGACGCCGCCCGGGCGCACACGGATCTCGCTGCCCGCCGGACGACCGGCTCCGTCGTCCTGATTCCCTGAGCAACGACCGCACAACGCAAAGCCCCCGCTCCGGTGTGGAGCGGGGGCTTCGTCGTGATCAGGGGATCCGGGATCAGAAGTAGGAGCCGATCGTCGGCAGGGCCAGCACCGAGTCGACCGCGAGGCCGAGGCATACCAGCGCCAGGTAATTGTTGGACTGCAGGAACAGCTTGAGCGGCTTGACCGACGCGCCGCCCCGCACGCTGCTGTAGAGCTGGTGCGCGACGAACAGGAACCACGCTCCGGCGAGGACGGCGAACACGGCGTAGATGATGCCGGCGGCGGGCACGATCACGAGGGTCGCGATCACGGTCGCCCAGGTGTACAGGAGGATCTGCTTGGTGACGTGCTGCTCTGTCGCGATCACGGGCAGCATCGGCACGCCGGCCGCCTTGTAGTCCTCCTTGTACCGCATCGCCAGCGCCCACGTGTGCGGCGGCGTCCAGAAGAAGATGACGAGGAACAATACGACCGGTTCCCAGCTGAGCGATCCGGTGACGGCGGCCCAGCCGACCATCACGGGCATGCATCCTGCCGCGCCGCCCCAGACGACGTTCTGCCAGGTACGACGCTTGAGCACCATCGTGTAGACGAGGACGTAGAACGCGATGGTCGCGACGACCAGCAGACCCGACAGCAGGTTCGCCCGCCACCACAACCACGCGAAGGAAGCCACACCCAGCAGGACGCCGAAGACGAACGCATTGCGGGTCGGCACGGTCTGACGTGCGAGGGGACGAAGCGCGGTCCGCTTCATCACCTTGTCGATGTCGGCGTCGACCACACAGTTGAGCGAATTGGCGCTCGCCGCACCCATCCAGCCACCGAACAGGGTGCTCAGGATCAGGACGATGTCGACGTGGCCCCGGTCGGCGAACAGCATCGCGGGGATGGTTGCGACCAGCAGCAGCTCGATGACACGCGGCTTCGTGAGCGCGATGTAGGCGAGCACGGTGCCCGAGAGACGTCCCCACGCGGTGTCGGGGCGGGGAGCGCCTGGCGCTTCGGGGGCGCCGAATCCGTGTCCCTTCGGCCGTTGCCCTGCCCGCACACTGTCTCCTTGCACCACGCGAATCCGCACTTTCGCTCGCCCGTTCACGGTCGCCCGGGTCCGGACGCTCCTTCTACTACAAACGATGGTAGACGGCGGACCCGCCCCGACCGAATCGACCCGCTCCGCGGCGCGCACTACTCTTAAGGAGCGCGCGGGCCAACTTCTACCCGCAGGCACCCCGTACACCCCATGTCAGGAGAACTCTGCTCGTGTCGATCACAGACGAGATCCGCACCCTCACTCAGCCGGCGCATCCGGCCGACTGGACCGACCTGGACACCAAGGCGGTCGACACGGCCCGCGTGCTCGCCGCCGATGCGGTGCAGAAGGTCGGCAACGGGCACCCCGGCACCGCGATGAGCCTCGCTCCGCTCGCCTACACCCTCTACCAGCGCGTGATGCGTCACGACCCGACCGATCCGAAGTGGGTCGGTCGCGACCGTTTCGTGCTGTCGTGCGGCCACTCCAGCCTGACCCTGTACATCCAGCTGTACCTGTCGGGATACGGCGTCGAACTCGCCGACCTCGAGGCGCTGCGCACGTGGGGCTCGCTGACCCCGGGACACCCCGAGTACGGGCACACCGCGGGCGTCGAGATGACCACCGGACCGCTCGGGCAGGGCCTCGCGTCCGCCGTCGGTATGGCCATGGCCGCCCGTCGCGAGCGCGGCCTGTTCGATCCGGACACCGCTCCGGGTGAGAGCCCGTTCGATCACTTCGTCTACGTGATCGCGTCCGACGGTGACATCGAAGAGGGCGTCACGTCCGAGGCTTCGTCGCTCGCCGGCGTGCAGGAACTCGGCAATCTGATCGTCTTCTACGACGCCAACAAGATCTCGATCGAGCACGACACCACGATCGCGCTCGGTGAGGACGTGGCGAAGCGGTACGAGGCGTACGGCTGGCACGTGCAGACCGTCGACGGCGGCGAGAACGTCACCGGGATCCTCGAGGCCGTCGAGGCCGCCAAGGCGGTCACCGATCGTCCGTCGCTCATTTCCGTGCGCACGATCATCGGCTATCCGGCTCCGACCAAGATGAACACCGGCGACGTGCACGGCGCTGCGCTCGGCACCGACGAGGTCGCCGCCGTGAAGAAGGTGCTCGGCTTCGATCCCGAGAAGAACTTCGACGTCGATCCGGCTGTGATCGAGCACGCCCGCGGCGTCATCGAGCGCAACGCCAAGGTGCGCGAGGCGTGGCAGGCCGACTTCGACGCGTGGGCCCGGCGCGAGCCGCAGCGCAAGGAACTGTTCGACCGTCTGTTCGCGGGTGAGTTCCCGGAGGGCTGGGTCGACGCCCTGCCGCTCTACGATCCGACCGACAGCGGTCCCGCGACCCGCAAGGCCTCGGGCAATGCGCTCGCGACCCTCGGCCCGATCCTGCCGGAACTGTGGGGCGGTTCCGCCGACCTCGCCGGCAGCAACAACACCACGATCCCCGGTTCCGACTCGTTCGGTCCCGAGTCGATCTCCACCGACGAGTGGACTGCCCAGCCCTACGGCCGGACCCTGCATTTCGGTATCCGCGAGCACGCGATGGGTTCGATCCTCAACGGCATCGCGCTGCACGGCCCGACCCGCGCCTACGGCGGCACCTTCCTCGTCTTCTCCGATTACATGCGGCCCGCGGTCCGTCTCGCCGCGCTCATGCAGACACCGGCGATCTACGTGTGGACCCACGACTCGATCGGACTCGGTGAGGACGGCCCGACGCACCAGCCGATCGAGCACCTCGCCGCGCTGCGCGCGATCCCCAACCTCGCGGTGATCCGTCCGGCCGATGCCAACGAGACGTCCTTCGCATGGAAGTCGGCTCTCGAGAACAAGACGGGCCCGACCGCGCTGGCACTCACCCGCCAGAACGTGCCGGTTCTCGAAGGAACCCGGGAGAAGGCCGCCGAGGGTGTCGCCCGCGGCGCATACGTGCTCGTCGAAGCGTCCACCGGAACCCCCGAGGTCGTGCTGCTCGCAACCGGTTCGGAGGTCGAACTGGCTGTGGCCGCGCGCGAGACCCTCGAGGCCGAGGGTGTGCCCACCCGCGTCGTCTCGGTGCCGGTGCTCGACTGGTTCCTCGAGCAGGATCAGGCATACCGCGACGAGGTGCTCCCGCCGTCGGTGCGTGCCCGTGTCTCCGTCGAGGCCGGTCTCGCGCTCCCGTGGTACCGGCTCATCGGCGACGCCGGCGAGGCCGTGTCGCTCGAGCACTTCGGCGCTTCCGCCGACTACAAGACCCTGTACCGCGAGTTCGGAATCACCGCAGAAGCCGTTGTCGACGCTGCGCACCGCTCGCTGACCACAGTGAAGGGATGATCGGATGACTTCGCAGACCACCGCGCAGAACGAGGTACTCGCCGCCCTCTCCGCCCAGGGCGTTTCGGTGTGGCTGGACGACCTGTCGCGTGAGCGGATCGAGTCCGGCAATCTCGCCGAACTGATCGCCACCCGGAGTGTCGTCGGTGTCACCACCAATCCGTCGATCTTCCAGGCGGCGTTGTCCAAGGGACACGCGTACGACGCGCAGGTTCGTGAGCTGGCAGCGGGCGGTGCGGACGTCGAGGAAACCATCCTCGCCGTCACCACCGACGACGTCCGCTCGGCGTGCGACGTGCTCGCTCCCGTGTACGAGGCGACCGGCGGGCTCGACGGCCGCGTGTCGATCGAGGTCGATCCGCGCCTCGCTCACGCCACCGACGAGACCGTCGCGCAGGCGCTGGAGTTGTGGCGCGTCGTCGATCGCCCCAACCTCTTCATCAAGATCCCCGCGACCATGGCCGGGCTGCCGGCGATCGCACGCGTGATCGGCGAGGGCATCAGTGTGAACGTCACGCTGATCTTCTCCGTCGAGCGATACGAGCGGGTCATCGAGTCGTACCTGGACGGGCTGACCGCGGCCAAGGCCGCCGGCCACGATCTCTCGAAGATCCATTCGGTGGCATCGTTCTTCGTCTCCCGGGTCGACACCGAGATCGATGCGCGTCTCGAGGAGATCGGCACCGACGCGGCCCTGGCGCTGCGCGGCAAGGCGGGCGTCGCGAACGCCCGGCTGGCGTACGGCTCGTACCGCAAGGCCTTCGAGTCCGGTGCACGTTTCGAGCAGCTCGCAGAGGCGGGCGCGCTCCCGCAGCGTGCCCTGTGGGCGTCGACCGGGGTGAAGAACCCGGAGTACTCCGACACGATGTACGTCACCGAGTTGGTTGCTCCGAACACCGTGAACACGATGCCGGAGAAGACCCTCGAAGCGGTCGCCGACCACGGGGAGATCACCGGCGACACGGTCACCGGCAACATCGCCGCAGCGCAGCAGGTGTTCGACGCGCTCGCTTCCGCGGGGATCGACCTTCCGGACGTGTTCCGCAAGCTCGAAGAAGAAGGTCTCGAGAAGTTCGAAGCGTCCTGGAACGAGCTGCTGACGGCCACGTCGGAGCAGCTCACCGCCCACGCACCCGGCGCGGAGGGCTGAACGTGAGCGAATCCGGGACGGCGGAGTGGGTGAACCCGCTGCGGGACAGCAGGGATCGCCGGCTACCCCGTATCGCGGGTCCGTGCGCTCTCGTCATCTTCGGCGTCACGGGCGATCTCGCCCGGCGCAAGCTGATGCCGGCGGTGTACGACCTGGCCAACCGCGGGCTCCTGCCGCCCGGATTCGCTCTTGTCGGATTCGCCCGCCGGGAGTGGGACGACGCCGAGTTCGGTGAAGTGGTGCATGACGCGGTGCGCAACAATTCGCGCACCCCGTTCCGCGAAGAGGTCTGGCAGCGGCTCGCCGAAGGCATCCGCTTCGTCCAGGGCTCGTTCGACGACGACGCGGCGTTCGCCGAGCTCGCCGAGACCCTGCACAAGCTCGATCAGGAGCGGGGTACCGGCGGAAATCACGCCTTCTACCTGTCGGTTCCGCCCGACGCGTTCCCGGTGGTGTGCGGGCAACTGGCACGCTCGGGTCTCGCGGCGGCGCACGACGACTCGTGGAGCCGGGTGGTGATCGAGAAACCGTTCGGCCACAACCTCGAGAGTGCGCGTGAACTCAACGCGGTCGTCGGCGAAGTGTTCTCCGAGGATTCGGTGTTCCGCATCGACCACTATCTCGGCAAGGAGACGGTTCAAAACATCCTGGCGCTGCGGTTCGCGAACCAGTTGTTCGATCCGATCTGGAACGCGCACTACGTCGACCATGTCCAGATCACCATGGCCGAGGACATCGGTCTCGGCGGACGAGCGGGATATTACGACGGGATCGGGGCGGCGCGCGACGTCATCCAGAACCATCTGCTGCAGTTGCTGGCGTTCACGGCGATGGAAGAGCCGATCAGCTTCGCGCCGTCCGAACTGCGCGCCGAGAAGATCAAGGTGCTGTCCGCGACCCGGCTTGCCGAACCCCTCGACGAGACCACCGCACGCGGTCAGTACACCGGTGGCTGGCAGGGCGGCGAACGTGTCGTCGGGCTGCTCGAGGAAAAGGGCTTCGCGGCGGATTCGACGACCGAGACGTATGCGGCGATCACCCTCGAGGTGGACACCCGGCGGTGGGCCGGGGTCCCGTTCTACCTGCGGACCGGAAAACGGCTGGGCCGCCGGGTCACCGAGATCGCCGTCGTGTTCAAGCGTGCGCCCCACCTGCCGTTCGACACGACGATGACCTCCGACCTCGGCCAGAACGCACTCGTGATCCGGGTGCAGCCCGACGAAGGTGTCACGATGCGCTTCGGGTCGAAGGTGCCCGGCTCCGAGATGGAGGTGCGCGACGTGAGCATGGACTTCAGTTACGGTCAGGCGTTCACGGTGTCCTCCCCGGAGGCGTACGAACGACTGTTGCTCGACGTGCTGCTCGGAGAACCGTCCCTGTTCCCCGTGGACGAAGAGGTCGAGTTGTCCTGGAAGATCCTCGATCCGGTTCTCGACCATTGGGCCACGAAGGGCCGGCCCGAACCGTACGAGGCGGGAAGCTGGGGCACGGCGTCGTCCGACGAGATGCTGCGCCGCTCCGGCCGGGAATGGAGACGGCCGTGAGACTGCAATTGCGCAACACCTCCGCGGTGGACGTCAGCAAGAAGCTGGTCGAACTTCGCAGGACCGGCGGAATCGTCACTCAGGGCAGGGTTCTCACACTCGTCGTGTGCGCCGGCGAAGCCCGGGGAATCGAGGCGGCGATTTCGGCCGCCACCGATGCCGCCCGCGAGCATCCCTGCCGCGTCATCGTCGTCGGGCGGGGGCGGGCCGAAGGCCCCTCGCGCCTCGACGCGGAGATCCGCGTCGGTGGTGAGGCCGGCGCGTCC
Organism: Rhodococcus sp. BL-253-APC-6A1W; assembly: GCF_012843405.1. Lineage (NCBI taxonomy): Bacteria > Bacillati > Actinomycetota > Actinomycetes > Mycobacteriales > Nocardiaceae > Rhodococcus > Rhodococcus sp. BL-253-APC-6A1W. The sequence goes on along the minus strand of NZ_JABAFB010000008.1, from coordinate 152,135 downwards.
GAGGTGCTGATCCTCGCGCTCCACGGCGAACTCGCCGAGCACCAGGAGTCGGTCGTGGTGCCCTTCCTGCTGCCCGACACGCCTGTCGTGGCGTGGTGGCCCGGCCAGGCGCCGCCGGTTCCCGCACACGACCCCGTGGGCAGGTTGGCGGTGCGCCGGCTCACCGACACCACGAACGCCCTCGATCCGCGCGCCGATCTGTTCTCGCGGTTGTCCGGATACACCCCGGGTGACACCGACCTGGCATGGGCCCGGATCACCTACTGGCGCGCGCTGCTGGTCTCCGCGCTCGAACAACCGCCGTACGAGCAGGTCGTGTCAGCCCATGTCTCGGGCCTGCAGACCGAACCGGCCATCGACCTTCTCGCGGGATGGCTCGCGAGCCGCATCGACTGCCCGGTGCAGCGCGCGACCGGCGACCTGCGCGTCGAACTGCGCACCACCACGCAGACGATCGTGCTCGGCCGTCCGCAGGAGGGGCGTGTCGCGACGCTCGAACGAACCGACAAACCTGCGTCCTTGATCACGCTGGCACGGCGGGACTCCGCGGAGTGCCTCGCCGAAGAACTGCGCCGGCTCGACCCCGATGTCATCTACGAGGCCGCGCTGTCGGCCCTGCCGAAGGTGGAATATGTCTGATCCCGCCAAGACCCCGACCGAGGTATTGACCTTCGCCGACTCCGATGCCGTCGCACGCGCCGCGGCAAAGGCTTTCGTCGATGCGGTGGTGGCAGCACAAACCGAACGGCTCCAGGCCCACGTGGTGCTCACCGGCGGCGGAACGGGCATCGCCGTGCTCGAACACGTCGGGCGTGAGCAGGGCGGGATCGACTGGTCGGCCGTCAACGTGTACTTCGGCGACGAGCGGTTCCTGCCCCCGGGCGACCCCGAGCGCAACGAAGTACAGGCGCGGGCTGCGTTGCTCGACCACGTGCCGATCGACGAGGCGCGCATCCACACCATGCCTGCTCTCGGTGAGGACGGATGCACCACGCCGGCGGAGTCCGCCGAGCGCTATGCCCGACTCCTCGCGGCACAGTCCGCAGACGGGTCCGTGCCCGACTTCGACGTGCACCTGCTCGGCATGGGCGGCGAGGGGCACATCAACTCCCTCTTCCCGCACACCGCTGCGGTGCGCGAAACGGAGCGATTCGTCGTCGGAGTGGACGATTCACCGAAGCCGCCGCCGGCGCGGGTGACCTTGACGCTGCCCGCTGTGCAACGCGCCCGTCAGGTGTGGTTGCTGGTCGCCGGCGAGAACAAGGCCGACGCCGTAGCCGCGTCGGTCGGCGGAGCGGACCCGGAGGACGTTCCCGCCGCCGGAGCGCACGGGCGTGAGCGCACCGTGTGGTTCGTCGACCCGGCTGCGGCCGCGAAACTTCCCACGTCCTGATCGGCGGCGGTTCCGCGCCGCCGAGTTATCGAGGGTCGCTGTCGCAGTCCGGATCGTCGGCCGGGATCTGCGGTGCGGTGTCGTCGGTGCCCTCCCTGACGCAACGAAACTTTATGGACGAGCGGGGTCCGCGCGTCGCGCGTGAGGCAGCGAGCCGAGAGCGTCCGGGAACACATCGCGTCGTTCGTGGATCCATGCGGGTGGGCTCCTCCTGTGGTGGGCCGCCGTCGTTGTCGGCCCTTGTCACGTTCGACGCACCACCGGACCCTGCGGTTCCCACGCCGCAGGAAGAACCGGCGCTCCCCTAGCTCGGTCTCGCTGTCCCTTACAGCCCTCGCTCGATCACCGCGGCGGTGACCCGGTCGTCGATCGACGAGACCGGATTCTCACGCCCCACCCACACCTCACCGCCGAAGTACTTCTCGATGATCTTCTCCGCCGTCCGGGTGGCGACAGCCTGCGTGGTCAGCGTGGGGTTGGGGCCGCCGAGGCTGTTGGCGAGCGCCGAGTTGTCGGTGATGAACAGGCGCTTGACCCAACGTGATTCCGCATCGGCGTCGAGTACCGAGTTGTGTTCTTCGAGGCCCATCCGCATGCTCGACTGCGAATGCAGAATCAACGGCGGCCAGTCGCATCGGTGCACCGACTTGGCGCCCGCCGCGCGCATCAGTTCGACAGCCTTCCGGGTCGAGTATTCGCGATTGCGCTTCGTGCGCGCCGATCGATTTCTGTGGGCCATGGTCACTTTCGGCGCGAGCCCGCCTTCGCTCGGAAGCAGCACCGGCGACAACGTCACCCGGTTCTCCGGTTCGACGTCGTCGTCGGTGATGACGAGTGCCGCGAGCACCCGGTCGGTGTCGGCCATCGTATTCAGCAGATCGCGGCCCACGAGCCTTCCCATGGTGTCCGCTCCCGCGGAGTCGACCACGCCCCCCGCTCTTCCGTATCCGTGGATCCCGGAATCGCTGAAGTTCAGTGCGTACGCGATGAGCGCCGGTGGCAGACCGAGTTGCTCGACCCCGCCGTAGCCGGGAAGGTCGACGCGTGCATTCGAGCCGGGGCCTCTGGTCTGGCCCGTGTACTCGTCGAAGACCCCGAATACGCCGTCCATGTGGTGATCGGTCAAGCCACGGCCGACCCATCCGTTCGGGTTGGGGAGACCGGAACCGAGCCACAGTCGCGGCGACTCGACACATCCTGCGGCGAGAACGACGACGGGAGCCGTGGCCTCGTGCTCCGCGCCGTCGGCAGTGGTCGTGAACCGCACCCCACGCGCGGTGGTCTCCCCGTGGACCTCCTCGAAGAGGATCTTCGTGACGACGGCGTCGGAGACGAGTGTGACGGCACGGCCGTGGGGCGACCACGCGTCGGCGGTGAGCATCATCGGAACGTACGAATTATCGGTCGAGCGCTTGGCTTTCAGATTTCGTGGCGCTCCGAGCGGCAGGTAGCAACCCTGATAGCAGTGCCCACACATGGTGCATCCGCGTGCGTCGGGGTAGTGCAGCAGCGCGGGGTCGCGGGTGCGTCCGGCGGTTCCGCCGGGCTGCAGGATCGCGTTCTGCTGCGCACGGTACGACGGTCCTGTCGTGTCGAGCGTGGTCTGGTGTGTCAGGCCGAGGGCGGCGGCGCCACGGAGGAACACCTGCTCCTTGGCGCCCATCGGCGCCGTCTGCACCGGGAGTGTCGCCTCGACCCATTCGTAGTAGCGCCGCAACTCGTCGTAACCGAACGGGAACAGATGCGCGGTGTCGTACATGTCCCGGTCGGGACCGTCGTATCCGGCGAATGCACCTGCTGCCGCCCGAGGCGAATTACCGAAGAAGTGCAGGGTGGTGCCCCCGACGCCGGCGACCTGCCACACATACGATTGCTGAGGAACGTCGCGCAGCCACGGCGTCCGGGATCGATCACCGGGTCCTTGCCGCAGAAATCCTGTGATCGGGTTGTTGGCGTCGTCCTCGAAATGCGTCCACTCGTTCTCCGGGTCGGCGAAGCGTGGCCCGGCTTCGAGGACGAGGACATCGAGCCCGCGGGCGGCGAGTTCCTTCGCGACCACGGGGCCGCCCCCGCCCGACCCGATCACGATTACGTCGGTCATCTACGCCTCCACCTTGTCGATCCCGCGGTAGTACCCGATCACTTCGTCCCACCCATCGCTCGGCCCGGCGTAGTTGCTGAGGTCCCAGCCGACGGGACGGCCGGTCGTCTTCCGTTCGACCGGATCGAACGCCGACACCTCCGAGAACGCGGCGAACGCGGCGAGGGTGGGCAGCGCGTTGACCACGAACCTGATGATGAAATTCTCGAAGCGTGGGTCGGTGTCGAGCCACTCGAACACCAGCGCCTTCTTCGCAAAGTCCAGGTTGGCGAACGGCGCCGCGAACGGCCCGTTCGAAGCGCCCGGATCGGCGGTGGCAGCAAAGATGTTGAGCAGCACCGCAACTCCGGCTGCGCCCGGAAGGGGAACTCCCACTCCTCCGAACAGCGGAATCGCGAGCGCTCGGTCGAGGGTGCGCTCGAGCGACGCTGCCGTGCCCGGAGTCACCCCACCCGGCCGGTCCGTCGCCACCCCCTGATGATGCGAATAGGGGTCGTTTCCGGGAACCACGAACGAGAGCACACCGTTGATGGTGTCCCGGATCGGTGGTGCCGGGGCCGCGGGTTGAGCCCCCGCCGCGGGCGCGCCCACCACGCCCAGCGCGGCCAGTGCGGCACCACCGCCGATCAAGCCGGTCAGAAACTGCCGTCGGTTCCATGAACCGTCGTGTTCGCAGGCCACGCCGCCCCCTCCGCCGGTGCAAAGACAACTTATGGGAGTGTACGGACGAACCGGTCGGAATTCGGGAGATGGGGCGACCGGCCGGGACCTACCGGCCGCGCCGGTTCGGTCACCCGTCGGCGGTCCGGTGGACCACACTGGGAGGGTCTACGAGAGGGAGAATCCGATGGGCACGCCGACCACGGTGATGGGAGAAGTACGGCCGGAAAGCGACTGTCCCGACGACGCGTCGCTGGTCGGACTGGTCTACCGTCGCAGTTTCGCGTTGCCCGCAAGCGAGATCTGGACAGCACTCACCGAACCCCGCGAATTGTCCCGCTGGTACGGCACATACACCGGAGATCCCTCCACCGGGCGGGTGCGGTTGACGATGGTGGACGAGCACGATTCGGCCACCGCCGACGTGCGCATCGTCGAATGCACTCCCCCGTCCCGTTTCTCCGTCGACGTCGACGGATGGTTGCTCGCCGTCGCGCTGCACACCGTAGGCCGCGTCACCACCCTCGACTTCACGCACTCACACGTCCCACGATCGGAAGCCGGTGAGATCGGTCCGGTCTGGCAGTACTACCTCGATCGCTTGGACGCCGCCTTGACCGGAGGCCGGCCGCCTCGGTGGAGCGACTACTTGTCGCTGGTCGACGAATATCGGTGAGACCTCTCCTCCGGGCCGGTCAATGATGGACGGGCCGTAGCAGATCCGGCGTGTTGTTCCGGGGCGAGTTGACGGCGGTACCGACCTCGTACGGCTCGAGATGAGGTTCCGGGATCGAGTTGAGCAGCGCCTCCACGTCGTCACGGTCGGTCAGCGCCACGTCCAGCCACGGGTCGACGAACGTCTCCGGAAGCACCACGGGTGAGCGGTCGTGGATATGCCCGGCCGCATCGGTGGCCGGGCGCGTCAGCACCGTGCACGTCCACAACCAGCGATCCGGATCATCCTCGGGCCGTTCCGGATCGGGCCACAACTCGTAGAGCCCGGCCATCGAGATCGGCGCGTCGGCGTGCAGGAAGAAGGGAATCTTCTTGCCCTCCTCGTTCTTCATCCACTCGTAGTAGCCGTCCGCCGGCAGGATGCATCGCCGCCGGGACGCAGCAGCCTTGAACGCCGGTTTCTGCGTGATCGTCTCCGAACGGGCGTTGATCATGCGCGAGCCGATCTTCGGGTCCTTCGCCCACGACGGCACCAGACCCCAACTGACCCGGGACGACACCATGCGCACCGGATCACCGCCGGGCGTGTCGCGTGGGACGCGCTCGAGCACCACGTTGACCCGCTGGGTGGGGGCGACGTTGTAGGACGGTGGCAACTCCTCACCGACCGCCGTCACGGCATCGTAGGCCGCAAGCAGGTCGTCCCGGGTACTCGTGCTTGCATATCGTCCGCACACGACATCGGCCTCTCTGGTTGCGACGCTCCGTTTGTTTCACATCTTCCCACCGCGATACGGCCGCACCCGGCACTCTCCGGCAACGGACGCAGCCCGGGACGTTCACCCCGGTCGATCCCCGAGCGAAGCCAGTCGGGAACGCACTCGGCGACGTTCCGGTTCGGTGCCGGCGAGGTCGAGCGCCTGCCGGAACGCGGACTCGGCCTCGGCATCACGGCCGAGGCGGACGAGAAGATCGGCCCTGGCCGTGTGGTACGGGTGATGCTCGCGCAGGACCGGTTCGCCGGCCAGGCCGTCGAGCAGTGCCAGGCCCGACTCCGGGCCGTCGCACATCGCCACGGCGACCGCGCGGTTCGCGGCAACCAGCGGCGACGGCATGAGTGCGAGCAGCACTCCGTACAGCGCAACGATCTGTCGCCAGTCGGTGGACTCGGCGTCGGGCGCCTCGTCGTGCAGCGCGGCGATCGCCGCCTGCACCGCGTACGGGCCGGGGGGCCCACCGGTCAGCCCGGTCACCACCAGCGCACGACCCTCGTCGATCATCGCCGTGTCCCACCGGGTCCGGTCCTGGGCGTCGAGGAGCACGATCTCACCGTCGGAATCGGTGCGGGCGTGGCGACGGGCATGGACGAGCAGTTCCAGCGCGAGCAACCCGGCCACCTCACGTTGCGAAGGCATGAGCCCGTGCAGGATCCGCACCAGCCGAAGCGATTCGTCTGCCAGATCGGGCCGTTGCAGATCGGTGCCACTACTGGCCGCATACCCTTCGGTGAAGATCGAATACAGGGCACCGAGAACCACCGGCAGCCGTTCGTCGAGTTCGTCCGGACGAGGAACCCGGAACGGGATTCGCGCGCCACGGATCTTGTTCTTGGCCCGCACGATCCGCTGCGCCATCGTGGCGTGCGGAACGAGGAACGCGCGCGCGACCTCGCCGGTGGTCAGACCTCCGAGACAACGAAGGATCAGCGCGACACGGTCGTCGGGAGCCAGTGCCGGGTGGGCACACGTGAAGAACAGTTCGAGTCGTTCGTCGGGCAATTCGTCGCCGCGCGGATCCGAGGAGCCGCGCCGCTCGATGTCGATCGCGAGTTCGGCCAGACGTTGCGTGTAGACGCGGTCGCGGCGTACCCGGTCGAGTGCCCGGCGACGGGCGGTGGTGAGCAGCCACGCGCCCGGCCGATCGGGCACCCCGCCGACCGGCCAGTGCACGAGTGCCGCCTCGAGGGCGTCCGATGCGGCTTCCTCGGCCAGGTCCAGATCGCCGAAACGGTGCACCAGCGCCGCGAGAAGCCGCCCGTGCTCCTCGCGGAACACCGCTTCGGCCGAGACACCCGCATCGGGCACGGCTAGTCGCCGAACTCGGCGATCGGGCGCACCACCACGGTGCCGCCGTCCCGGGCGCCCGGACACCGGGACGCCCACTCGATCGCGACGTCGAGGTCCGGTACATCGACGACGTCGTAGCCGCCCAGTACCTCCCGGGTCTCCGCATACGGGCCGTCGGTGACCGTGCGACGACCGTCCGCCGCCACCTGTACGGCGGTCGCGGTGGTGAGGTCCTGGAGTGCGTGGCCGGTGACGAGCACCCCCGCGTCCCGCATCGCCTTTTCGTAGTCCTGCCAGTCCTCGACCGTGCAGGTGCTCTCGTCGGCCGCCGATGTGTAGATCAACAGCATGTACTTCATGATCGTCTCCTCGTGGTTCGGTACGACGATTCGCCGTACACCATGACGACGAACTCTCCCTACCGAAATCGACACGCGCGCGAGATTTTCTTTCGGCGGCCGGTCAGCCGCTGTTCCGGAGCGCGGTGGCGAGTCCGTTCATCGTCAGCTGGATTCCCCGGCGAACCTGTTCGGTGTCCTCGCCCGCCCGGAATCTGCGCAGGAACTCGACTTGCAGGTGGTTGAGCGGTTCTAGGTAGGGGAACCGGTTGTGCAGTGACCGTTCCAATGCAGGATTGTCGGCGACGAGCGAGTCGTAGCCCGTGATCCGCTGGTAGGCGTCGACGGTCCGGGCGTGTTCCTCCACGATCCGGCCGAACACTCGTCCCCTCAGATCAGTGTCCTCGACCAACTCCGAGTAGCGCGCGGCGATTCCGAGATCGGATTTGGCCATCACCTGCGCCATGTTCGAGAGCACCGTGCGGAAGAACGGCCAGCGCCGATACAGGGCTCGCAAGGACTCGAGCTTCTCGGGATCGTCGCCGACCCACTCGGCCACCGCGCTGCCCGTGCCGTACCAGCCCGGCAACATCACCCGGCTCTGTGTCCACGCGAGCACCCACGGGATCGCACGCAGGTCGGCGATGGCCGCGGTCGGTTTGCGCGACGCCGGCCGGCTGCCGATGTTGAGCGCTCCGATCTCCGCGACGGGCGTCGAGGTCGTGAAGTACTCGACGAATCCGGGCGTCTCGTGAACCAGACGCCGGTAGGCGTTTCGGGCCAGGTCCGCGAGTTCGTCGAAGATCCGGTAGGCAGCCGACGCATCCGCGCCGAGCCCTTCGACGTCGAGCAGTGTGGATTCCAGAGTCGCGGCGACGAGCGCCTCGAGGTTGCGACGGGCGAGCACGGGTTCGCGGTACTTGGCGGCGATCACCTCTCCCTGTTCGGTCACCCGGAGCGAGCCCCGCACCGCACCGGGCGGCTGGGCGAGGATGGCGTCGTAACTGGGACCGCCGCCGCGGCCGACGGTTCCCCCACGGCCGTGGAACAGACGCAGGCGAACACCCGCGGCGCGGGACGCCTCGACGAGGTCGAGTTCTGCTCGGTACAACGCCCAGTTGGCGGCGAGATATCCGCCGTCCTTGTTGGAGTCGGAGTAGCCGAGCATGACCTCTTGCAGCCCGTCGTGCGCATCGACCAGGCTCCGGAATTCCGGTACGGCGAGGGCCGCTGTCAGCGTCGACGCGCCGCTGCGCAGATCTTCGATGGTTTCGAACAGCGGAATCACCTGCACGCTGCTCCGCGGATATCCGGAGTCGAGGTCGAGCAACCCGACTTCCTTGAGGAGGACTTCCACCTCGAGCAGATCCGAGACCGAGGTACACATGCTGATGATGTAGTGCTCGATCGCGGCGGGCCCGATGCGGCGCACGACGCTCGCTGCGGCGCGCAAGATGCCGAGTTCCTTGGCCGTTTCGTCCGACAACTGCGCGTCGGGGGTGGTCAGGGGCCGCCGGATGCGTAGTTCGGAGGTGAGCAACGCGACCTTGTCATCCTCCGGCAGCGTTGCGTAGCGGTCTGTCACACCCGCCCAGGAGAGCAGTTCGGCTACCACGCGCTCGTGGACGTCGGCGTTCTGCCGCAGGTCCAGTGGAGCGAGGTGGAACCCGAAGACCTCGACTGCGCCGCGCAGTCGGGCGAGACGATCGTCGGCGATGACCGCTCCCCCGCCGGCGCGCAGCGACGCGTCGACGACCGACAGATCGGCGAGCAGTTGCGCGGGGGTGCGGTACGGCTCGCGCGACGGCTCGACGGTGTGTGGGAGGTCGACGTCCGGGAGCAGCCGGGCGCCGGTCGCGGTGAGGCGTCCGCGGATTCCCCGCACGGCCCGCCGGTACGGCTCGTCGCTGTGCGCGGGATTCTCGTCGCCGGCGATGTCGGCGAGTTCCTGCAAGCGGGCGGTGATGGTCGTGGTGCGCACCGACATCGACAACTCTTGTTCGAGCACGGCGAGTTCGGCCAGGTGATGGCGCAGGGAGGTCGCGCACGCGCGGTCGGCGGCCGTGGTGACGACCGCGGCGTCGACGTTGGGGTTTCCGTCACGGTCGCCGCCGATCCACGTGCCGGGACGCACGAGCGGACGGGTGAGCACTGCGGCATCGGGCCACCGCTCCCGGAGCGCACGGCGTACCTCGGCGTTGAGAGTGGGCACGACCTCGAAGAACGCCAGATCGTAGTAGCGCAGGCCGTTGTCGATTTCGTCGCTGATGCGAAGCCTCGCCAGCCGGATCAGTGCGGTCTGCCAGAGGGTGAGGATGTGCCGGTACAGGGCACGGTCGATGCTGTCCCGCTCGTAGGGGTCGACGGTGCGGTCGCGGCGCCGCATCAGGTCGGTGACGGCGGTTTGCACGTCGAATACGGTGCGGCGGCGGGTTTCGGTCGGGTGCGCGGTGATCACCGGTGCGACGAGTGCGTCCGCGAGCGCATCGGCGACCCCGTCCGCATCGAGCGGGACCGCATCGAGCTTGGCGTAGGTCGCGGCGAGAGCGCTGTCCTGCGGGGGATCACCGGCCTCGAGATGGACAGCGCGCCGGCGTTCGCGATGAAGGTCCTCGGCGAGGTTGGCGAGCAGCCCGAAGTGACTGAACGCACGGGCGACCGGCAGCAGATCTGCGGTCTCGACGGCAGCGAAACGCTCGGCGAGATCGGCGCGGTCCATCTCGGACCGCCGGATCCGGAAACTCGCGACCCGCGCGGCTTCGACGAGTTCGAACACCTCGTCGCCGGCCTGATCGCGGACGACATCACCGAGGATGCCGCCCAGCAGGCGGATGTCGTCACGCAGGGGTTCGGTGGCCGAAGCCGGCACGGTATCCGTCATTCGGCCAGTATCGGCGCCCCGGGGCCGATATGCGACCGCTGCCGATCAGCTGAACTTGATCTGCAATCCGATACCGAGAATGGCGATGACCCACACGATGCCGGTGAACACGGTGAGCCGGTCGAGGTTCTTCTCGGCTACCGACGAACCGGACAGGTTGGATTGGACCCCGCCGCCGAACAGGCTCGACAGACCGCCGCCCTTGCCGCGGTGCAGCAGCACCAGCAGGATGAGCAGCAGGCTCGTGACGATCAGCAGAATGTCCAGGAACAGTTCCATGTCGGCGTTCGGTGTCCTTCGATGGTGGGTGACGTCGGCCGTCAGCTTACCCGGTCCCGGCGAATCCCAGAATTGCCGCACCCGGTTCGCCGTCCTCGCGGATCGTGGGCCTTCAGGGCTCGTCGTGGGTATACCGGTCGCGACCCGCGAACGCCCCGACCACAGCTTGCCCGGCCCCGCACACCGCGACCAGCAGCAGGACCGTGGTCCAGGTGCCGGTGAGGTCGAAGATCGCGCCGGCGAGCACCGGCCCGCACGCCGCGAGCAGGTAGCCGAGGCATTGCGCCATGCCCGAGAGTTGCGCGGTCTGGGCGACTGTGCGGGTGCGGAGACCGAACAGCGACACCGCGATGATGAACGTCGCGCCACTGCTCATCCCCGCGACCAGGACCCACAACAGGACGAGGTGCGGCGCCCACAGCACACCGATCATCGCGACGACGAGGGCCGAACCGGCGACAGCGGTGAGCCGACTCTGGTCGGTGCGGCGTCCCATCAGAGCGGTGGCGCCCAGACCCGCCACGATGCCGACCACCTGATAGACCGACAGGTGCCATCCGGCGGCCGCGCGGTCGACACCCAGACCGGTCTCGATGGACGGCAGCCACGTCACCAGCAGATAGAACGTGGTGGACTGCAGACCCATGAACGCGGTGACCTGCCACGCGGTGGCGGAACGCCACATGGACACGCCGGGTGTCGTGTCCGGGGCGGCCGGCAGCGGTGTCGGCAGGACCCGTCCGCGCACGACCCACACGGCCGCCGCGACCAGCGACACCACGGCCCACAACGCGAGCGCGCCACGCCAGTTGCCTGTCAGGGCGACGAAGGGCACCGCCAAACCGGAGCCCAGTCCGGCGGCGCCGGTCGTCACCGACGAGTACACGCCGGTCACCGTCGAGATGCGCGTGGGATGGTCGCGTTTGACGACTGCCGGCAACAGCACGTTGCCGATGCCGATTCCCACACCGATCGCGATCGTGCCGCCCCACAGCCACAGCGCGCCGGGAATCGACCGCAGCAGGATTCCGGCCGTCAGGACCAGCATCGCGACGAGCACCATGCGCTGCGTCCCGTAACGGATCGCGGGGCGGTGAATCCACGGGGAGACCGCCGCGAAGCACAACAGCGGCACGGCGCCGAGCACGCCGAGCGCCGTGTTGCCGAGCCCGGTGTCGGCGCCGATGTCCTCGAGCAGCGGCCCGATCGCGGTGATGGCCGGGCGCAGGCAAGCGGCGACGAGCAGCACCGCTGCCAACCCGAACACCACGCTGCGGGTGCTCGGGCCGGTGTCGGCGGGGGCGGTCATACGCGTGATGCCTTTCGGTTCGGGTGCACACTCGGAAACGCCGTGGGGCGCAGGATCCGAAGATCCTGCGCCCCACGATCGAGTGAGCCGTACTGCTGCTCGGGCCGGCCTACAGGAGCGGGCCGCCCGCCGCGATTGCGGAGAGCTGAGCGAACTCGTCGGCCTTGAGCGAGGCGCCTCCGACGAGGCCACCGTCGACATCGGTCTGCGCGATGAGCTCGCCGATGTTCTTGGCGTTCACCGATCCGCCGTAGAGGACACGGACCGACGATGCCACCTCGGGCGAGGCGAGTTCGGCGAGGGTGGAGCGCACCGCCGCACAGACTTCCTGGGCGTCGGCGGCCGAGGCCACCTTGCCCGTGCCGATCGCCCACACCGGCTCGTACGCGACGACGATCTTGGCGATGTCGTCGGCGGACAGCCCGGCGAGCGAGCCCTTCAGCTGGGCGACGTTGTATGCGACGTGGTCGCCGGCCTCACGGATGTCGAGGCCCTCGCCGATGCACACGATCGGAGTCAGGCCGTGCTTGAGCGCGGCCTTCGTCTTGTCGCGCACGATCTCGTCGGTTTCGGCGTGCATCGTGCGTCGCTCGGAGTGCCCGACCACGACGTAGGTGCAGCCGAGCTTGGCGAGCATCGCACCGGAGATCTCCCCGGTGTACGCACCGGAATCGTGGGCGGAGACATCCTGCGCACCATAGGTGAGCTTGATCTTGTCGCCGTCGATCAGCGTCTGTACCGAACGGATGTCGGTGAACGGCGGGATGACCGTGACATCGACCTTCTCGAGGTACTTGTCGGGCAGCGTGAACGCGATCTTCTGCACCAGCGCGATGGCCTCGAGGTGGTTCAGATTCATTTTCCAGTTGCCCGCGATCAGCGGTGTGCGTGCCATCGCGCTCAGGCCTCCAGAACCGAGATGCCGGGCAGTTCCTTGCCCTCGAGGTATTCGAGGGAGGCACCGCCGCCGGTGGAGATGTGTGAGAACCCGTCGTCCGGCAGGCCCAGCTGGCGCACTGCCGCAGCGGAATCGCCACCGCCGACGACGCTGAACGCACCCTTGCCGGTGGCGTCGACGATGGCCTCGGCGACACCCTTGGTGCCCGCCGCGAACTTCGGGAACTCGAACACGCCCATCGGGCCGTTCCAGAACACGGTCTTGGCCGCCGAGAGCAACGACGCGAACCGCTGCACCGACTCCGGTCCGATGTCCAGACCCATCCAGCCGTCCGGAATCTCCGTGACCGGGACGGTCTTCGCTTCGGCGTCGGCCGAGAAGCTGTCGGCGATCACGACATCCTGCGGGATGTGCAGGACATCGGCGTAGCGGTCCAGCAGTCCCTTGCAGGTCTCGATCATCGACTCTTCGAGCAAGGAATTGCCGACCGAAATGCCCTGTGCCGCAAGGAATGTGAAGCACATTCCGCCACCGATGACCAGCGTGTCGACCTTCGGCGCGAGCGCCTCGATCACTGCGAGCTTGTCGGAGACCTTCGATCCGCCGAGCACGACCGCGTAGGGACGCTCGGTGTCGGTGGTGAGCTTCTCGAGCACTGCCACCTCGGCAGCGACGAGGCCACCGGCGTAGTGCGGGAGCAGCTTCGCCACGTCGTACACCGACGCCTGCTTGCGGTGCACGACACCGAAACCGTCGGAGACGAAAGCACCGTCGTCGCCGACGAGCTCGACGAGATCGCGGGCGAGCGCCTGACGCTGCGACTCGTCCTTGCTGGTCTCCCGCGGATCGAAGCGGATGTTCTCCAGCAGGAGGATGTCGCCGTCGGTCAGGCCCTCGGAGCGAGCCAGAGCGTCCTGCCCGACGACGTCGCCGGCGAGCTGGACGTTGCGGCCGAGCACCTCACCGAGCTTCGCCGCGACGGGCGCGAGCGAGAACTTCGGATCCGGCTCGCCCTTGGGCCGGCCGAGGTGCGCCACGACCACGACCTTGGCGCCGGCTTCCGCCAGTGCTTCGATCGTCGGGGCGGACGCGATGATGCGGCCGGGATCGGTGATCGTCGCGCCGTCCAAGGGGACGTTGAGGTCGGAGCGCACCAGCACACCGCGCCCCTCCACCCCGGCGTCGAGCAGATCCTTCAGGGTCTGAACTGCCACTGTTCGGGTGTCCTGTCCGGTTCGGGGTCTCAGAGCGACTTGCCGACGAGGCCGATGAGGTCGACGACGCGGTTCGAGTAGCCCCACTCGTTGTCGTACCAGGCCACAACCTTGACCTGATCGTCGATGACCTTGGTCAGCGGCGCGTCGAAGATCGAGGAGTGCGGGTCGGTGACGATGTCCGAGGAGACGATCGGATCGGTGTTGTACTTCAGGATGCCCTTGAGCGGTCCCTCTGCCGCAGCCTGCATCGCGGCGTTGATCTCCTCGATCGACGCCTTGGTGCGGAGGTTGGCGGTGAGGTCGGTGACCGAGCCGGTCGGGATCGGCACGCGCAGCGCGTAGCCGTCGAGCTTGCCGAGCAGCTGCGGAAGAACCAGGCCGATGGCCTTGGCGGCACCCGTGCCGGTGGGAACGACGTTCAGGGCTGCGGCGCGGGCGCGACGCAGATCCTTGTGCGGGCCGTCCTGGAGGTTCTGGTCCTGCGTGTAGGCGTGGATCGTGGTCATGAGACCGCGCTCGATGCCGAAGCTGTCATCGAGGACCTTGGCGATCGGTCCGAGGCAGTTGGTGGTGCACGAGGCGTTGGAGATGATGTTCTGGCTGCCGTCGTACTTGTCGTCGTTGACGCCCATCACGATGGTGATGTCCTCACCCTTGGCGGGCGCGGAGATGATGACCTTCTTGGCACCTGCGTCGAGGTGCCCCTTGGCCTTGGCGGCGTCGGTGAAGATACCGGTGGACTCGACGACGACGTCGACACCCAGGTCGCCCCACGGAAGCGCGGCCGGGCCTTCCTTGATTTCGAGCGCCTTGATCTTCTGCTCTCCGACGATGATGAAGTCGCCTTCGACACGCACATCCTTGTCGAGGCGACCCAGGATCGAGTCGTACTTCAGGAGCGTTGCGAGAGTGTCGTTGTCGGTCAGGTCGTTGACGGCGACGATCTCGATGTCAGTGGTGCCGAGCGCTTTCTGCGCTTCGACTGCGCGGAAGAAGTTGCGCCCGATACGTCCGAACCCGTTCACGCCTACGCGGACAGTCACAGTAGAGCTCCTTTGCCCAGATCTCGATAATTGTGCTGATGATTGTGCCGTTGTGACCCCTACCCTAATGCGCCGGGGCCACCGTGTGAGATCCGCCCTGTGTGACGAACTCCCCACAAGCGTGCGCCTCTACGCGTCGTCCAGCAACTCCGCGGTCACCGCCGACTCGGTATCGGGAATCCCGAGGTCCTTCGCTCGGCGGTCGGCCATCGACAACAGACGCCGGATGCGTCCGGCGACCGCGTCCTTGGTCATCGGCGGGTCCGCGAGCTGCCCGAGCTCCTCGAGGGAGGCTTGGCGATGCTCGACCCGGAGCGTGCCGGCAGCGGCCAGATGCTCGGGAACGTCGTCGCCCAGAATGTTGAGAGCCCGCTCGACGCGGGCCGCAGCCGCGACTGCCGCGCGCGCGGATCGGCGCAGGTTGGCGTCGTCGAAATTCGCGAGCCGATTCGCGGTCGCCCGTACTTCCCGGCGCATCCGGCGCTCCTCCCAGGTCAACCGGGTGTCCTGGGCTCCCATCTGGGTGAGGAGCGCTCCGATGGCTTCACCGTCGCGGATCACCACGCGGTCGGCGCCGCGTACCTCCCGCGCTTTGGCCGTGACGCCGAGGCGGCGAGCCGCACCGACGAGCGCGAGCGCGGCTTCGGGTCCGGGGCAGCTGATCTCCAGCGCCGACGACCGTCCGGGCTCGGTAAGCGAGCCGTGTGCGAGGAAGGCTCCCCGCCATGCCGCGGCTACGTCGGACACGCTGCCACCGACCACCTGGGCGGGCAGTCCTCGCACCGGGCGTCCGCGGCCGTCGAGCAGTCCGGTCTGGCGCGCGAGGGCCTCGCCGTCCTTTCCGACCCGCACCACGTACCGCGAACTCTTGCGCAGGCCACCCGCGCCGAGCACGTGGACGTCGGCGGCATAGCCGTAGAGCTCGAAGATCTCGCGGCGCAGCCGACGCGCGATCGAACCGAGGTCGACCTCGGCTTCGACGACCACGCGGCCGGTGACGATGTGCAGCCCGCCGGCGAAGCGCAGAAGGGAGGACACTTCGGCCTTGCGATTGCTGGTACGGGTGACCGACAGCCTGCTCAGCTCGTCCTTGACCTCCGCTGTCATTGCCACGAGATGATCTCCCTCCGGTCGCCGATTCCGGCGCGGGCGCTGCCGCGAATCGGTGACAGATACGTTTCCAGTGCGACCGCCAGCTTGGCGGGGTCGTGTCGTTGGGTTCCGTCTTCGGACACGTCGGCATACGAGACGTCCGCGCCCAGGTGCGAAGCCGCGCGACTCAGGTGGTCCCGTTCCCGCCCCGGGGTCACCGAGCCCGCGTCGACGACGATGTGGTCGACCCGGAAGTCCGGAGCGTGCTGCGCGAGGACGTGCAGGTGCCGTTCCGCGGAGAAACCTGCGGTCTCCCCCGGCTCGGCAGCGAGGTTGAGCACGAGGACCTTCGTCGCCGAGGTGTGCGTCAGGGCCTCGTGGAGTTCCGGGACGAGCACGTGCGGGATCACGCTCGAAAACCACGAACCCGGTCCGAGCACCACCATGTCCGCTTCGCACACGGCGTCGACCGCGAGCGGGCACGCCGGTGGATCGGCGGGGATCAGCCGCACCCGCCGCACCTTGCCGGGGGTGGTCGCGACCGCGACCTGCCCGCGGATGCACCGGCTCACCCGGGGGTCCGTTTCGAGCCCCGAGACGTCGGCTTCGATGTCGAGTGCGATCGGCGACATCGGAAGCACCCGTCCCCGCAGTCCGAGGACCTTGGCGAGCATGTCCAGTGCCTCCACCGGATCGCCCACCACCTCGGTGAGCCCCGCGAGGATCATGTTGCCCACCGAGTGCCCCGCGAGGGCGCCGGTGCCGCCGAAGCGGTGCTGCACGACCTCGGTCCACACACGAATGTCCGGGGTGTCGGCGGCCAGCGCCGCGAGGGCCATCCGCAGGTCTCCGGGCGGGATCACACCGAGTTCGGCGCGGAGCCGGCCGGACGATCCGCCGTCGTCGGCGACCGTCACCACGGCGGTGACGCGATCGGTGAGCCGCCGGACCGCGCTCAACGTGGCATACAGTCCGTGCCCCCCGCCGAGGGCGGTGATCGCGGGCCCGGAGCGAGCGTCGCCGGGCGGTGGAGTCGGAGGGTGCGCGGTCACTCGCGCCCCAGATCCCGGTGCACGACGTGCACCGCGAGCCCGGGCTCCCGCTCGAGGCGCGCGGCGAGTGCTTCTGCCATCGCCACGCTTCGGTGTTTGCCGCCGGTGCATCCCACCGCGATCGTCATATAGCGCTTCCCCTCCCGACGGTAACCGGCCGTGGTCAATTCCAGGAGCCGGTGATAGGTGCGCAAGTAGTCTTCGGCACCGTCGCGGGACAGTACATAATCGCGGACCGAGGGGTCCTGCCCGGTATACGGGCGGAGTTCCGCGATCCAATGGGGATTCGGGAGGAACCGCACGTCGCACACGAGATCCGAATCCATGGGGAGTCCGTACTTGAAGCCGAACGACTCCACCGTGACCCTGATCGTGTCGGACGCCGCGTCGCCGAATGCCGCTTCGATCTTGCGGCGCAGCTCGGGCCCGGACAGCGTGGAGGTGTCGATGACGAGATCGGCGGCGCCCTTCACCGGAGCGAGCTGAGCCCGTTCGGCGGCGATGCCGTCGGAGAGGGTCCGGTCGGCGGTGTCCTCCTGCAGCGGGTGACTGCGCCGGACCTGCTCGAACCGGCGGATCAGGACGGCATCGGTGGCGTCGAGGAACAGCACGCGGGTGCTCACCGGCCTCGCGGCGAGATCGGTCACAACCCGCCCGAGATCGCCCGTGAACAAGCGACTGCGCACGTCCATGACCACCGCGAGCCGTTCGAGGGGAGGGTCGGCGTGCACCGCGAGATCGACCATCGAGATCACGAGCTGGGGCGGCAGATTGTCGGCGACGTACCAGCCGAGGTCCTCGAGCGCGGTCGCAGCGGTGCTCAGTCCCGCACCGGACAGTCCGGTCACGAGGATCACCTCTGCACGCGCTTCCTTCTCCCCTGCCGGACTCGTCCCGTGCTCGTCCCGCTCCCGGGACCTACGATCCACTTCCGTCACTGTTCAGCCTCCGCTCGCGACGCCGACACGCCGACCGGGTCATCATCGCCCACGGACGGGACCGGCGCACCCGGGTCGGCGTCCTTGCTGGAACCCGGCGGGGTGCGCTCGGCGTGCAGCGCATCGAGAACCGCCTGTGCGGTGGTCTTGCCGATACCCGGCACAGCGGTGATCTCCTCGACGTCCGCCTCGCGCAACCGCGCGACCGAGCCGAAGTGGGTGACGAGCGCCTTGCGACGGGTCTCCCCGAGGCCTTTGACCCCGTCGAGCGCCGAGGCGGTCATACGGCGGGAACGCTTGCTGCGGTGGAAGGTGATCGCGAAGCGGTGCGCTTCGTCGCGGATGCGCTGCAGCAGGTAGAGCGACTCGCTGGTGCGCGGCAGGATCACCGGGTCTTCCTCCCCCGGTACCCACACCTCCTCGAGTCGCTTGGCGAGGCCGATCACGGCGACGTCGGTGATCCCCAGTTCGTCGAGGACCTCTGCGGCCGCCGCCACCTGCGGGGCACCGCCGTCGACGACGTAGAGGTTCGGCGGATAGGCGAATCGGCGGGGGCGGCCGGTCGCGGGATCCAGCGCGGCTTCGGGCGCGAAATCGCCGCCGTTGCCGGCATCGGCCGGTGTCGTGTCGCGTTGGTGACGCAGGAACCGGCGGCGCGTGACCTCCGCGATGGACGCGACGTCGTCGGAGTGCCCGTCGCCGGCGGCATGCTTGATGCCGTAGTGCCGGTAGTCGGACTTGCGGGGCAGTCCGTCTTCGAACACCACCAGCGACGCGACCACATCGGTGCCCTGCACGTGGCTGATGTCGACGCACTCGATGCGGAGCGGCGCCGAATCGAGGTCGAGTGCTTCCTGGATTCCCTGCAATGCCGCCGAGCGCGCGGTGAAATCACCGGCGCGTCGCAGCTTGTGTTGCGCCAGCGCCTCCTTCGCATTGCGCTGCACCGTGTCGGCAAGGGCCTTCTTGTCGCCGCGCTGCGGCACCCGCAGGCGCACCGGGCCACCGCGCAGACCGCCGAGCCAGCGAGTCATCTCCTCCGGTTCCGGGGGCAGTGCGGGCACCAGGACCTCCCGCGGCACCGCACCGCCTTCGTGTGTCTCCTCGTCGGCCGGCGCACCGGATACGAGTGCGGCTTCCTCGCCGTAGAACTGCGTGAGGAACTGTTCGACGAGCAAGGAGACCTCTTCCACGTCGCCGACGTGCTCGGTGGCTTCGCCGGGGGTGTTCCTGTCGTCGGGGCGGTCGAGCACGTCGCCGGATTTCTCGACGACCCAGCCACGTTGGCCTCGGACCCGTCCGCCGCGCACATGGAACACCTGCACGGCGACCTCGAGGTCGTCGTCGGCGAACGCGACGATGTCGGCGTCGGTCCCGTCACCGAGCACGACCGCCTGCTTCTCGAGCGCCTTGCGAAGCGCTCCGAGATCGTCGCGGAGCCTGGCTGCGGTCTCGAAGTCGAGTTCGTCGGCGGCCGCCTGCATCTTCAGTTCGACTTCGCGGACCATCTTGTCGGTACGGCCGGCGAGGAAGTCGCAGAACGCTTCGACGATGCGGCGGTGTTCGTCGGCGTCGACCCGGCCGACACACGGGGCCGAGCACTTGTCGATGTAGCCGAGCAGGCAGGGACGGCCGATCTGGGTGTGTCGTTTGAACACCCCGGCGGAACAGGTGCGGGCGGGAAAGACGCGGAGCAGCAGGTCGAGGGTTTCGCGGATCGCCCACGCGTGGGAATAGGGCCCGAAATACCGGACGCCCTTGCGGCGGGGTCCCCGGTACACGAAGAGGCGGGGGTATTCCTCGTTGAGGGTCACCGCCAGCATGGGGTACGTCTTGTCGTCGCGATAGCGGACGTTG
Source organism: Rhodococcus sp. BL-253-APC-6A1W (assembly GCF_012843405.1). Lineage (NCBI taxonomy): Bacteria > Bacillati > Actinomycetota > Actinomycetes > Mycobacteriales > Nocardiaceae > Rhodococcus > Rhodococcus sp. BL-253-APC-6A1W. Next base: position 132,336 of record NZ_JABAFB010000008.1, on the reverse strand, counting down.
AACCGAGGATCGAACTCCTTGATCCAGTTGTACTCGAGTTGCAGCGCCTCGACCTCGGTGCGCACCACGGTCCACTCGACGCTGCCGGCGGTGGTGACCATCTGCCGGGTACGCGGATGCAGCGATGCGACGTCGGCGAAATACGAGTTCAGACGCGAGCGGAGGTTCTTCGCCTTACCGACGTAGACGACCCGGCCGTGCGGGTCTCGGAACTTGTAGACCCCCGGTTCCGTCGGAATGGTGCCGGGAGCCGGGCGGTATGTGGAGGGGTCGGGCACGAGTCCAGGTTAGTCGTCGCCGACGACACCCCGGCTGTACCGGGCTTCGAGTTCCCGGAACCGGTCCAGGGCGTCGACGGCACTTCCGCCGTCCCTCGCCTGCACCGCGACCACGGGCACGTATTCGTCGTACGGCAGTTCGAGACGCGCCCACGGCGCGCCCTCGGGGAACGACAGACCGCGAACCTCGTCCCACGGGACGTGTCTCTCGGCCACGACGTTGCGCACCGCGACGCCGTCCGCGCCGGCACGGAACCGTGGCCGGGTGAACAGCAGCAGGGCGCCCGACAACGCGATCCCGATCGTGAGAATGGCGATCTGGTCCGCCAGTCGCAGATGCACGCCCGAATCGCCGCCGCCGCGCAGGACCAGCGCGGCGCCGATATGTACGGCGAGGACGAAGACGGCACCGAGGACCACCCACAGGCGCATCTTCGCCGGTCGGACCTCGAGTTCCCATCGGGTGTCGGCAGAGGTCATGTCCGGGCCTCCCGCAGCCGGCGCAACGTCACGGCGGTGTCGAGTGCGGCCGCGCATGCCTGCTCGCCCTTGTCCTCGGCCGAGCCGGGCAGTCCCGCGCGGTCACGCGCCTGCTCCTCGGTGTCGGTGGTGAGCACCCCGTTGCCCACGGGTGTGCTCTCGTCGAGAGCAACCCGCGTCAGTCCGTAGGTGACCGCGTCGCACACGTACTCGAAATGCGGAGTTCCGCCGCGGATGACCACGCCCAGTGCGACCACGGCATCGTGGGTTCGTGCCAGTTGCTGTGCGACGACGGGAAGTTCTACAGCCCCCGCGACCCGCTCGACCGTGACGTCGGTGATGCCGGCGCGATCGGCGACGCGCAGGGCGCCGGCGATCAGGGCACCGGAGATCTCGGCGTGCCAGCTGCCTGCGACGACGGCGAGGCGGAGGTCCGCGGCGTCACCGAGTTGCAGGTCGGGCAGACCTTCCCCGCTCATCAGGCGTCCCCGGCTTCGAACTCGTCGAGTCCGACGAGGTCGTGGCCCATGCGGTCGCGCTTGGTCCGCAGGTAGGTGAGGTTCTCGCGGTTGGCGCGCAGCGGCATCGGGACCCGATCGGTGATCTGCAGACCGTAGCCGTCGAGGCCGACGCGCTTGGCCGGGTTGTTGGTCAGCAGGCGCATCGAGGAGATACCCAGGTCGACGAGGATCTGCGCGCCGATGCCGTAGTCGCGGGCGTCGGCGGGCAAGCCGAGCTGGAGGTTCGCGTCGACGGTGTCCGAGCCGGCGTCCTGAAGCTGGTAGGCCTGGAGCTTGTGCATCAGGCCGATTCCACGGCCCTCGTGTCCGCGCATGTAGAGCACGACGCCCCGGCCTTCCTGCGCGACCATCTCGAGAGCCGCATCGAGCTGCGGTCCGCAGTCGCACCGCAGTGAACCGAAGACGTCGCCGGTGAGGCACTCGGAGTGCACCCGCACCAGGACGTCTGCCCCGTCGCCGTCCGGTCCGGCGATATCTCCCATCACCAGCGCGACGTGCTCGACCTCGTCGTAGATGCTCTGGTATCCGACGGCCGTGAAGCTCCCGTGCCGGGTGGGGATTCTCGCCTCTGCGACCCGCACGACGTGCTTCTCGTGCCTGCGGCGCCACGCGATGAGGTCGGCGATCGAGATCAGTGCGAGTTCGTGCTCGTCCGCGAAGACACGCAGTTCGTCGGTGCGGGCCATTTCGCCCTCGTCCTTCTGCGAGACGATCTCGCAGATGACACCGGCGGGACGGAGATCGGCCATGCGGGCGAGATCGACGGCGGCTTCGGTATGCCCGGGGCGGCGCAGGACACCGCCCTCCTTGGCACGCAGCGGCACGACGTGGCCGGGCCGGGTGAAGTCGTCGGCGCGCGAGTCTGCATCGGCGAGCAGGCGCATGGTCGCCGCACGGTCGGACGCGGAGATGCCGGTGCCGATGCCTTCCTTCGCATCGACGGTGACCGTGTAGGCGGTGCCGTGCTTGTCCTGGTTGGTCGAGTACATCGGAGGCAGCCCGAGCCGGTCGCAGTCGTCGCCGTCGAGCGGGACGCACAGGTACCCGGAGGTGTATCGCACCATGAAGGCGACGAGTTCGGGTGTGGCTTTCTCCGCCGCAAAGATGAGGTCACCCTCGTTTTCACGGTCTTCGTCGTCGACCACGACTACCGCTTTACCGGCGGCGATATCGGCGACCGCGCGCTCGATGGTGTCGAACCTCGTCACTTGCCTGGGCTCCAAATCTCGTATCCGGACGACTCGTGCTTCGCGTCCACTTGTCGTGTCCACCCTACGACTACCTAACGGGCGTTCTGCAGTCGCTCCACGTACTTGGCGATCACATCGACCTCGAGGTTGACCAGCGTGCCGGGCTCGGCTGAACCGAGAGTGGTCAGCGACAAGGTGGTGGGGATCAGCGAGATCTCGAACCACTCGTCACCCGGATCGCCACCGAGCGCGGAGACGGTGAGGGACACTCCGTCCACGGTGATCGATCCCTTTTCGACCACGTATCGAGAGATGCTGTCCGGCAGCGAAATTCGCACCACCGTCCAGTTCTCGGACGGCGCCCGGGAGATCACGGTGCCGGTGCCGTCGACGTGTCCCTGCACGAGGTGCCCGCCCAGCCGGCTGTTCAGCGCGGCAGCACGCTCGAGGTTGACCCGGCTTCCCGCGGCGAGCCGCGCCAGCGAAGACCGGTTCAGTGTCTCCTGCATCACATCCGCCGTGAAGGAGTCGCCGGCCTGCACGTCCACCACCGTCAGGCACACGCCGTTGACGGCGATCGAGTCGCCGTGTTTCGCGTCGGAGGTCACCACCGGGCCGAGCACGGTGAAGCGCGCTGCGTCCGCGAGATCCTCTCGCGCCACGATCTCACCCAGTTCCTCGACGATGCCGGTGAACACGTTCGGGCTCCTTCACTCCCGGCCGAGGCCGGGTTCGGTTCACAGATCCCGTTCCGGGACCGGTCTCACAGATCCCGTTCCGGGACCAGGGTCAACAACACGTCCGCGCCGACGGTGTCGATGCGCTCCCGACGAAACCGTAGCGCCTCGGTGATGCTGTGTACGCCGGCGTCCTGCACAGCGGGCGTTCCCGCACCCAGGAACATCGGCGCGAGGTAGGCCTGTATCCGGTCGACACTGCGCGCGGCGAGGAACGCCCCGGCAAGTCGCGGCCCGCCCTCGAGCAGCACGTCCGGGTGGTCGGCGAGGGCGTCGAGGACGTCCCCGATGTCGCGGGTACGCAGCACGAGCGTCGGCGCCGCGTCGTCGAGCACACGTGCCGAGGTCGGGATCTCCCGCATCCCCACGACCACGCGCAGCGGTTGGTGCGGTGCGAGATCTCCGTCGGGCAGCCGGGCGGTCAGCCACGGATCGTCGGCCAGAACCGTCCCGGTGCCGACGACGATCGCGTCGAGCCGACTGCGCTCGTCGTGCACCCTGGCACGCGCTTCCGGTCCGGAAATCCACTGGCTGGTTCCGTCCTGCGCGGCGCTCCGGCCGTCGAGCGTCGCCGCGTACTTCCACGTGACATGGGGCCGGCCGGTGCGTGCCCGGTGAAGCCAGGCCCGCAACGGGCCGTGGATGACGGCGTCGGCCCCGAGTCCCGGATGCACCGTGATCCCCGCGGCACGCAGGGTCTCTGCTCCTCCCCCTGCCACCGGACCGGGGTCCGGGACGGAGTAGTACACCGTCACGATTCCGGCGTCGATGAGCGCGCGGGCGCAGGGGCCGGTGCGTCCGGTGTGGTTGCACGGCTCGAGGGTGACCACGGCGGTGCCGCCGCGTGCCCGGTCGCCGGCCGCAGCCAGGGCCCGCACTTCCGCGTGCGGACCACCCGGAGGTGCTGTGGCACCTACCCCGGCGACCTGCCCGTTCGCGTCGAGGATCACGGCGCCGACCGGCGGGTTCGGGCTGGTGGTTCCCCGCACGGCCTCCGACGCATCCAGCGCGAACTGGAATGCCTCGGTGACTTCGGGGGGCGTCACGTCGCGAGCGTCAGGTGCGGCGAGGCGGCCGCCGCCTGTGCGCGCAGCTTGCGCACCGCCTCGGCCGGATCCTCGGCACCGTAGACGGCGGAACCGGCCACGAAGCAGTCCACGCCGGCCTCCGCCGCCGCTTCGATGGTGTCCGCGTTGATTCCGCCGTCGATCTCCACCAGGAGGCGCAGTTCGCCGGAGTCCACCAGTCTCCGCACCGCGCGCGCCTTGTCGAGTACGTCGGGAATGAACGCCTGGCCGCCGAAACCGGGTTCGACGCTCATGACGAGCAGCGTGTCGAACTCGCGGAGGATCTCCAGGTAGGGCTCGATGGGGGTGCCCGGTTTGACGGACAGTCCGGCCTTACCGCCTGCGGCGCGGATATCGCGGGCCACGGCCACCGGATCGTCCGTCGCCTCGGCGTGGAACGTCACGTTGTGTGCGCCCGCTTCGGCATAGGGCGGGGCCCACCGGCCCGGGTTCTCGATCATCAGATGGCAGTCGAGCGGGATGTCCGTCGCCTTCAGCAGCGACTGCACGATGGGCAGACCGAGAGTCAGGTTCGGCACGAAATGGGCGTCCATCACATCGACGTGGAGCCAGTCGGCACCGGCGACGGCCTGCGCCTCGTCGGCGAGACGAGCGAAATCGGCGGACAGAATCGAGGGGGCAATCATCGGGTGGGCCACATCGATCGAGTCTAGACGAGCGCGTCGCACGTGCCGGTCACCAGCACGGACGCTCCGCCCGGCGGCGTCGCCGCGGATCGAGACGAAACAGAAACGACTGCCCGGCAGTGTATTCGGACAGTCTCCCGAGATTCGGGTTCAGACCCGGCGGAACGACGACGTGAACCGCGACAGTCGCCCTTCACTCGGCAACACCTCTTCGACCATGAAGGTCACGGTCTGATCGATTCGTTCGAGAGACTGGAGCACACGGGACAACGTGCTGTCGTGCGGGATGTCGTACTCGTCGGTGGCCTGCATGTCCTCCTGCACCGCGGAGGGCGTCTCCCCTGCCAGCGCTTTCAGCAGGGCCTCGAAGTTGTCCTCACCGATATCCTGGATCGCGCCCCACTGCGAGTCGGTCAGGACGTTCTCGTCGGCCGAGAGACGCTCGGTGGCGGACACCAGATGCCGCGTGTAGAACAACAGAGCCCACAGTGCGGTGAGCCGCCCTTCGATCCCCCGGACATCGAGCGCCCCGGAAGAACGGCGCAGCGGGACGGCGGTGGCCTCGACCTTCTGGACCAGCGTGGTCAGCGCGAGTTCCCGGCGTGCGAGTTCCTGCCTGTCCAGGGTCCCCGTGGATCCGGACCGCAGGTGTGCGAGACAGATGCCGGTGACGTCCTGGACGGTCCGCACCAACTGAGACGTGTCCGACGACAAGCGGGTGCGGGTACGGGTGGGCAGAACGACCGCGGCGACCACCAGCGCGAGCCCCGCTCCGATCACCGTCTCCACGACACGCAGTTCGATGGTTTCGGTATCCAGTCTTCCCAGCAGGTCGTAGAGCAACGCGACGAACGCCGTGATCCAGAGCGCCGACAGGACGGACGACACAGGACGGAAGTACGTCGACGCCAAGATGCACAGGGCCAGCAGCGGGAGGACCACGGGAGTGTCGGTCCCGACCACGATCGCGAAGCCGAACCCGATCGCGGCTCCGGCCACGGTTCCGACGATGCGCTGCATCCCCTTGAGAAACGTCTCCCCGTCCGTCTCACCCAGTACGAAGAACGCCGGCAGCGCGGCCCAATACTGGTAGGTCTCCGATACGGACCCTCCGATCCAGAGGGCCAGCCCGGTCGCGAGTGCGGCCTGCACCGCGCGTCGGATCGGCCCGGCGTTCGTGCCGGCCGGCGCGCGTCCTCCGCTCGGAGCGGAGGACGATTCCTGCTCACCCGCAGCAGATCCCGCTCCGACCGCGGAAGTCGAGCCTGCACCATCGGTGTCGCCGGGGCTGCCGATGAGGTCTTCGGGGCGGGCGGTATGCAACGCGTCCACAGCAAACCGGAGTTCGCGCACGGCATGATGCAACCGCTGCGCCGGCAGAGGCCAGTCGATGGGATCGGGCACGTCGTCGGGTGGACGGATCGCGTCGTTCTCGTCTCCGGAATCGCCCATCCACGCCGGAAGGTCCGGATAACTACGAATGTGGAGCTGGAGCTGTTCGAGTTCGCCGGCGAGCCGAGCCCGGACCGGGATGGGCATGCCCGACCCGGTCGCATCCCGAGCCGCCGCAGACAGATTGACCGTTGCGAGCTCGACATCGAAGAGACGTATTCGCAGGTTGTTCTGCTGCTCTGCGGAGAAGTGCAGGGCCGGGTCCTGTTTGGTGAGCTGACCTCCCAGAAAGGACGCGGTGTGGTGGAGTTGGTCGAGTCCGCTGTGCATACGTTTGCGCAGATCCGGATCCCACCGGGCTGCCGACACCGTATCGACGAGGGGATCGATGCTGTGCGCAACACTGTTCTCGAACGCCCGGACGCCGCTCCGTACGAGCCCGACGTGTCCGTGACCGAGCGGAATGAACTGAACGAGTACCGACGCGGTGACGCTCACCAGCCCCGTCAGTGCGTACAGCCAGAAATCGTCAGGGCTCAGCCGAAGCAGCAGGCTGAAGTAGAACGTCATGAACAACACGCGGCCGAGCCCGGCCCCTTGTGGTCCGAACCGGGACAGCAACACACCCACGAAGGCGAGGGCGGCGACGGCGAGCACCGACGGCAACCGTTCGCGTGGAACCAGGGTGATCAAACCGACCGCGACGACCACGGGGACGAGCGTCAGCATCCCGCCGAACTTGGCGAGTCCCGGGCGCGCACCGCTTTGCGCCGCAACCCCGCCCGCGAACATCGCGATCATTCCGCCGAAGATGGCCGTGGGCATCGGGGCTTTCCCTGCGAGTTCGAGGCCGATCGCCACCACCGCCACCGAGACCACCGCCGCGATGAGCACGCGCAAGGACCCGAATAGCCGGATGTAGCCGGGATCGATGAGCGTGAACCGGTTGGCGAAGAAGGCTCGTACGCCGCCGGTGGCGGGCTTCCGGGTTCCCGGAGCAGTGGTTTCCGGAACATCCGCCCAGCCGGGCGCGTACACCGGCTGATAATCGAGGTCCCGGCCGACCGCATCGGTGAACTGTTGCGCCCGGTACGCGAACGGCAGCCACTCGACGTACCGTTCGTAGGCCTCGTCGAGATCGGTGAGTGGTTCGAGGTGAACGAGTTCGCCCATCTTCCGATTCACCCGGGCGAACCGGGCAACCCACGGATCCTCGCTCTCGACAGGAGGCGCCGAGCGATGTCCGTCCGTCCGGTGCAGCTCGATGTCCTCCCCGATCAGCCGGCGGAACTCCCCACGCGACCTCGTCTCGGGAACATCGGTGCTCGTCCACCCGAGCAGAGGATGCATGTAGTCCGCGAACTTCAGGAACTGGTCGGTGAGCGGAAGCAGCATCGGCTCGACAGTCACCGGGTGGGATCTGGGCAACCCCCACCGAAGTGCCCCGACGACCCCGCTCAGCATCCGGATCGAATACGGCAGCGAGAACGTGTCGCGGCCGCTCTGGAAGTAGTAGGCGGAGTGGTGCAGCCGGACACCGTCGGTGTAGCTGCTGAAACTGTCGGCGATGGACGAGAGTTTGGAGTCGAGGTCGCGCGATTCGCCGCCCGGGAAGTACGGCTTCAGGCTCGCGACCGGGTCGCCGACGCTGTTTCCGGGATTGTAGAACTGCGCGGACAGACCGCGCAGGGCGCTGATCACTCCGTAGACCCCGAGAAGAAACGTGAGAATCAGGAAGACGAGCACGACACCGGTGAGAGTCTCCAGGACCGAGATGATCCGGGATACATCGGTGTCGGGAACGACTTGGGACGTGCCCACCGTGGAGAGCTGGGCTGTACTGAAATAAATTGCGCCGAAGGCATCGTCGGTGCCGCCGTTGTACAGGAAGTCTTGCTCCCTCATCATGCCGACGTAGATGAAGGCGTATCCCAGGATCGTGCCGCCCACCCACATGCCCACCGTGACGATGAGCTGAATGCCCGTGACCTGACGGAGTACGGCGGGTCGCCGTCCGCGTGACATCTTTCGCGTCACTCGTCTGATGACACGCCAGACCCACGACGTCACAGCGCGCGTGAGAAAGCCTGCGTCGTCGTAATTGAGGGCGGTGAGGAATACATCCAGCAGCGTCAACCCAAGGATGATGATCCCGAGCCACTGGACAGCGTCCACGGCGCAAGTCTAGGGCTACACGACCGTACGGGTACGGGATAACGGGATCGACGGCGAAGAACGGACTATCCGGGCGATCGCGAGGTGTACCGCGAGAACCTGTTCATGAGCGGCCCGTTCGAGTTGACGCGATTGACCCGCGTGACACAAACACGGTGTATATGCTCGCGTCGGACTGCAAGTCTCGTCCTTCCGGCGACAGTGCGCCGGCGTGCCGAGAAAAGCGTGACTGACCGGTGCAAGGATCGGAGGTCGCTCGATGCATACCGCTCGACACCATGCAGGGCGAAGCCCGCAGGCACCATCTCCAGGTCGACAGAAGTCCGAAATGCCTTGTTCAGCAGAGCCGTTCGCGATTGATCACACACCTCGCCCGAAAGCGCAGGCCCGTCGATGACCTCTACGACCTTGTCCCAAGACGTGATCAACACCGGTGACACCGCGTGGGTGCTGGTGTGCGCAGCCCTTGTGCTGTTCATGACACCGGGCCTGGCGTTCTTCTATGCCGGCATGGTGAGCAAGCGCAACACCCTCGTGATGTTGCAGCAGAATCTGATCGGGCTCGGCATCATCTCGCTCACCTGGTTCGCCTTCGGGTACAGCATCGCGTTCGGTAACGACCGAGGTAACGGGATCGTCGCCGATCTCGGATTCGTCGCACTCACCAACATCGACGACGCCCCCAAGCCGGACCTCCACGTGGTGACCGAAACCGTGGCGATCCCGACGCTGGCGTTCTTCGCGTATCAGTTGATGTTCGCGATCATCACCCCGGCGCTGGCCACCGGCGCAGTGGCCAATCGCCTCAAGGCCTTCGGGTGGGCAGTGTTCATCGCCATCTGGTCGGTGATCGTGTACGCACCCGTCGCGCACTGGTTGTGGGCCCCCACGGGATGGTTGACCAAGATGGGAGCGCAGGACTGGGCAGGTGGAATGGTTGTCCACGCGTCGGCGGGGGCTGCCGCACTCGGTCTGTTGATCGTCCTCGGGCGGCGCAAGGTGCGGCCCAACCGGGCACCACTGCCGCACTCGGTCCCGTTGGTGATCGTGGGAGCGGGAATACTCTGGTTCGGCTGGTTCGGTTTCAACGCCGGTGACGGACTGCAGGCCAACGGAGTTGCCGCGCAGGCGTTGGTCAACACCCAGTTGGCGGGTGCCACTGCGATGCTTGTCTGGCTGGTGTTCGAGCGGTACCGGGAAGGCCATTCGACCGTGCTCGGAGCCGTGACCGGCGCGGTCGCCGGATTGGCGACCATCACCCCCGCCGCAGGTTATGTCAGCAGCTGGGCCGCGGTAGTCATCGGCGCCCTCGCCGGAGTTGTCTGCTACCTGGCCCTCGGCCTGAAACGGCTTCTGCGCGTGGACGATGCGCTCGACGTGCTGGCGGTCCACTTCATCGGCGGCGTGTTCGGCACCCTGTGCGTCGGGCTCTTCGGGGAAGAAGCCATCAACGCGATCGGCCGAGACGGGCTGTTCCACGGTGGCGGATTGACGCTGCTCGGATATCAAGTCGTCGCACTGGCCTCGGTGATCGCCTACGCGTTGGTGCTCACGCTGGTGATCGCCTTCGCGATCGACAAGACGATCGGACTGCGCGTCAGTGCCGAGGAAGAAGAACACCTCGACCTCAGCCAGCAAGGGATGAGCGCGTACCACGAGGGTCCCACTCCCCCCGATCCCACGGCCGACGGGGCAACAGTTTCCGGGGCTGCGAAACCGTTGGAGCCCGGAAACACGCTGTACCTGGTCACCGCCGTTCTCGACTCGGGCGGGGCCGCGGGCGTGGAACGGGAAGTGCTCGCCGCAGGTGCCCGCCGCGCGATGTTGTCCGAGGTATTCGTCACGACGGCTTCGTCGGTCGACCAGATGGTCCGAGGACAGAAACGAACCATGGATGTCACCCCACGGGTCCGCGCGGAAATCCTGACCCCTGCGGAGTCGCTGACCAGCGTGCGAAGCGCCCTGTCGGCGTTGGGCGACGACCTCGTCGAAATGACCGTCGTGCCGGTCGAGAGCGGATAGCACACCCGAGCGGTGGAGGGGCGTGCGGCGACTGTGCGCCGCACGCCTTATCGATGTCACGACCGGATTCGGCGATGATGTGTCCGCCGTCGAAGAACCACGACGCTGGTACGGAAATCCGGTCGGCCGCAATTCTGGACCTCGAGAAATATGTCCGGGCTTGCCGTTACCCGATACGGCGACCCGACCGCCGGCGGTCCACGCGCAATTCACCGACTCTCGCTCGACTCCGAAACTGAACGCACGACAAAGAATTGCGATCCGTCCGTTTCGGGCTTTTGTTCCGTCCGGAAATTGTGCAGCCGATTCGCACCACCGAGTCGACCATTCTTCGGATCGGCCGAAATGCAGTCTTCCACGGATCCGGCACACGAAGCCTTTCGTTCCCCGGTGGAGGGTCGGAGCAGCAGACGCACGTCACTACAGCGTCGGGAGCCACGTATGCAGGCTGAACGACTGCACATATGAATAGATATTCAATTCACGGACGACGACAACGACCGCTGTTCCTATATCTGGAGGTTCGCCGGATGTTGCCGCGCTTATCGGTCTCGGCGTCGGCGCTGCCCGCGTCCGATGAAAAAACCAAAGGCCGAACTTCATTGCGGATCCGGCGTATCGTCCGAGACAGCGAGCTCCGGCTCGTCGCCGGGAGATGCTCATCGAATCGGAACCTACGGCATTGCGGGAGCAGAAATGGATTTGACTCCACGAGAAATCGAAAAGCTTTACGTGTACCAGGTTGCAGAACTTGCACGCCGACGACGCGAACGGGGCACGAAGCTCAACGCCAGCGAGGCGACCGCGCTCATCAGCGAGGCGATCCTGGAAGGCGCTCGCGACGGACGCTCCGTTGCGGAAGTGATGGAGCTGGGAAGAACGATCGTCGCGGAGAAGGACTGCATGGGAGGCGTGCGGGAACGCCTGCCGCTCCTGCAGGTCGAAGCGACGTTCGTCGATGGGAGCAAGCTGGTCTCCTGCCACGACCCGATCGGGAACTGACGTGGCCGAACCCGCCGGGAAAGACGCCACCACGATTCTGGTCGCGGGCCACGAAAGCGCCGAGGGCGCGGACGTGCGATACCTCGAACAGGCTCGCAACCGGTGGTTCGTCACCCCGATCGGCCGGCCGCTCCACAATCTGCTCACCCGCCATCTGGCGTCCGGAGACGGCCCGATCGTGGTCGTTCCCATGACGATGGGGCGTAATCCGACCTTGGTGGCCGACACCGCCAAGACGGTGCGGTGGCTGGCAGCGAGCGCGCCGGAACGTCTCGCGCTGGCGGCGCCGTTCGGCAGCCCCGACCATCTGATCTCGTGGCTGCGCCTGGCGGCCACGGGTATTCGGAGCCGCTCGTCCGACGCCGCGATGGTGATCCAGGCCCCTTCCTCCGACCCTTTCGACGAGGCGGAACTGCACCGCGTCGCGCACCTCGTGCGCACCCACGGAGCAGGCAACGTAGTGGAGGTTGCCACGACACACACCGACGACGATCTTGTCGACGTTCTGCAACGGCTGCGACGGCTCGGCAACCCGCACGCCGTAGTCGTTCCGGCAGGCTTTCGCCGGGAGTCCCCTGTTCCTTTGGACGACAGCAGGTTTACCGGCTGTGAGTTCTACGGACCGTTGATGAGCGAACAGGCAGCGATCCGCATCATCGATGCGCGCATCCGCGACGCAGTGCACGAACTCGCCCACGGCCGTACCGGAGTCGAGTCCGGCCTGATGGCGGACCACGGCCACGGCTACGCCCATTCGCACGCTTTCGACGACTCGCCGGACAGCGCGCACGGCCACGGACACGGACACGGACACGGACACGAGCACGCAGATCGGAGCCGTCCCGGCGACGATCCCGGCACCGAACACAGCCACCGACACCCCGCTACCGCGTCTTCACACTGACCGGCAGATCGACCCGACGGCGCGCTGCAACACGCAACCGCTCCGCGAGGAAGGAATCATCATGGTAGCCAAGCCCACATACGACCACAGCGAAGCCGACATCGAGATCAACGCGGGGCGGCGCAGCGTCACCCTGCAGGTGAGCAACACCGGAGATCGTGCAATCCAGATCGGGTCCCATTTCCATTTCTTCGAGGTCAACAAGGCGCTGCTGTTCGATCGTGAACTCGCCTACGGAATGCACCTGGATCTGCCTTCCGGGCTGGGGGTGCGCGTCGAGGCCGGCGACACCCGTGAGGTGACCCTCGTCGCGTACGCCGGCAACCGCCACGTCATCGGCTTCAACAACCTCGTCGACGGCGGTCTGGACTCCGAGGGCACAAAGATCCGTGCCATGGCGCTCATGAAGGAACTCGAGTACCAGGACGGCACACCCAAGGCGCGAGAGAGCTCGAGCACCTCGAAGAAGAAGAAGGGCGCAAAGTAATGGCAATCATCTCGCGCAAGCAGTACACGGACCTCTTCGGACCCACGACGGGTGACCGAGTCACCCTCGCCGACACGAACCTCGTCATCGAGATCGAAAAAGACTTCAACGAGGGCAACTACGGCGACGAGATCGTCTACGGCGGCGGCAAGACGGCGCGCGACGGAATGGGCGCCGACCCCCAGGGAACCGATGCCCAGGGAGTGCTGGACCTCGTCATCACCAACGCGATTATCCTCGATCCGGTGCTCGGCGTCCTCAAGGGCGATATCGGAGTACGGGACGGAAAGATCGCCGGTGTCGGCAAATCCGGCAACCCGCATCTTCAGAAGGGCGTCGATCCCCGACTCGTCGTCGGGCCGGGTACCGAACTCCTCGCCGGTGAACATTGCATCGCGACGGCGGGCGGCTTCGACTCCCACGTGCACTACATTTCCCCGCAGCAGGGCGTGACGGCCCTGGCGAACGGAATCACCACCTTGTTCGGTGGCGGCACCGGACCGACGGACGGCACCAACGGTGTCACCACCACCCCCGGCGTCTGGAACCTCCACCGGATGCTCGAATCCGCCGAAGCCATGCCGGTCAACATGGGCTTCCTCGGAAAGGGGAACGGATCCCTGCCGGAGGCGCTCTGTGAGCAGATCGAAGCCGGCGCGGCAGGTCTGAAGGTGCACGAGGACTACGGCGCCACACCCGCCGCGATCAGCAACGCACTCGACGTCGCCGACCGCTACGACATCCAGATCTCCGTACACACCGACACCCTCAACGAGTCGGGCTTCGTCGAGAACACTCTGGATGCGATCGACGGCCGGACGATCCACACGTTCCACAGCGAGGGCGCCGGCGGCGGACACGCACCCGACCTCATCAAGGTCACGGGTCACCCGAACGTGCTGCCGTCCTCCACCAACCCGACGCTCCCCTACACGGCCAATTCGGTGGACGAACTGCTCGACATGGTGATGGTGTGCCACCACCTGTCGCACGACATCCCGGAAGACGTCGCATTTGCGGACTCCCGCGTGCGTGCCGAGACGATCTCCGCCGAAACGGTGTTCCACGACGAAGGCATCATCTCGATGGTGTCCTCCGATTCACAGGCCATGGGCCGTATCGGCGAGTCCTTCATGCGTGCGTTCCAGATCGCACACCACTGCAAGGACAAGCGCGGCAAGCTGCCGGAGGACTCGCCGGACAACGACAACTTCCGCGTGCTGCGCTACCTGGCGAAAATCACCATCAACCCCGCGATCACCCAGGGCGTCTCGGACTACATCGGGTCGCTCGAAGAAGGGAAGATGGCCGACATCGTGCTGTGGCCGACGACGTCGTTCGCCGCCAAGCCCAAGGTGATCGTCAAAGGCGGCCTGATCAACTGGGGTCTGATGGGTGAACCGAACGCGTCGCTGCCCACGCCGCAGCCGGTGTACTACCGCCCGATGTTCGGTGCGCAGGGCAGGGCATTGCAGTCCACGAGAGCCACGTTCATGTCGAAGGCGGCGATCGCGAACGGTGTGCCCGAAAAGCTGGGGCTGGAGAGTCAGGTGCTGCCGGTGAAGAGGTGCCGCAACATCGGAAAGCAGCACATGGTGCGCAACACCGCCACCCCCGTCGTCGAAGTCGATCCCGAGACCTACGACGTCACGTACGACGGAAAACCGGCGGCGATCGATCCTGCGCAGACCCTCCCGCTCACGCAGATGTTCTTCCTGGCCTGAGGTGACACGGTGACGTCCGATATTCGCCAGTTGCTGACGAGTCTGCAGTTCTCGGACTCGGCGTTCCCGAGCGGCTTCTACACCATGTCGCACGGACTGGAGGGTTACAGTCAGGCCCGCCTCGTCGACCCCGGTGAGGTGCAGGACCTGTTGTGTTCGTTGCTCGTCCACACGGTCGGGCCCGGGGACGCGACAGCCCTCGCCGCCGCACATCGGGCGGCGGGGGCGGGTGACTGGGAGCTCGTCGAGGAAATCGATCACCGCCTGTTCGCGTCCAAGTTGAATGCCGAGATGCGACGGGCGTCCGTACGCAGCGGTCACCAGCTCGCGGACCTTGCCGACGTGGTGCTCGGCAGCGACGCGCTGGACGAGTACCAACGGCGAGTGAAGGCGCGGGCCACGCCGGGATGCCAGCCGGTGGTGTCCGCTCTCATCTACTCGGCGACCGGCGTCGGAACGGGCATCGCGGTGGCCTCCGATCTCTCCGCATTCGCGGTGAGTTTCGTGGGCGCCGCGCTGCGCCTCCGGCTGGCCGATCACCGGCAGGCGCAGGTGATTCTGCACGCCGTCGGCCCGGTGATCGAGCAGGTGGCACACGACGCCGCCGAACGTGACGTGCACGATCTCGGAGGCTTCGCACCGATGGCCGACATCATGTCCGCACAGCACGAACGGGCCGAGGCGCGCCTGTTCGCCAGTTGACCGCGCATACCGAAGAGCGGCCGGCCGAAGCGCCGGCCCCGTGAAGATCCGAGGGGAACGAAAACTATGGGTGACAACGCATTGAGGATCGGTATCGGGGGACCGGTGGGATCGGGGAAGACGGCACTGACCGAAGCGCTTGTGCCCCTGCTCATCGCAGCCGGACGCACTCCGGGTGTCATCACGAACGACATCTATACCCAGGAGGACGCGCAGCACGTCCGGCGCGAACTCGACGGGGTGCTCGACCCCGAACGGGTGGTGGGCGTCGAGACCGGCGCGTGCCCGCACACGGCCGTGCGCGACGACCCGACGATGAATCTCGCCGTCGGAGAGGAATTGCTGCAGCGATTCCCGGATATCGACACGCTGATCTACGAATCCGGTGGGGACAATCTCACTCTCACGTTCTCGCCCTCGCTGGCCGACGTCTTCGTGTTCGTCCTCGACACGGCGGAAGGCGAGAAGATGCCGCGTAAGCGGGGTCCGGGCATCACCGACAGCGACATCCTGGTGATCAACAAGATCGACATCGCACAGTATGTCCGGACGGATCTCGGCGTGATGGAGAGTGACGCCATCCGGGTACGCGATGGCGCCCCCGTCGTCCTCACCAACTCGCTCACCGGCGAAGGCCTGGACGTGCTCCTCGACCAGATCTTGTCGTTGTGGAACGGCGCACGGACCGAACTCGTCTGATGACGGCCGACATCTCGACGGGCAGGGCCCTCGATCCCGGGGCGGATCCGAACGCGCCCCGGGGCTTGGCACCCGTGAGCCCATTACCCGTCCGCCCGGTGCACCCCGGTGGATATCGGCTCCAGCCGGACTACTTCGAGCCCGTCCGGGTGCCGGCCGAGGTACTCCGGTATGCGGGCGGTGACTCGCCTCTCCCGGTCGGGAGCCCGGGCAAGGTCGGTATCCTCCAACTCGGTTTCGAGCACAACCAGGACCGGGACCGCACCGAACTCGTGCAGCACTATCAGAAGTCACCGCTGCAGATCATGCGCCCGCTGTACTTCGATCCGTTGCGCCCCGATGTTCCGTACACGTACGTGATGTCCTCGGGCGGCGGCATTCTCCAGGCGGACCGGTTGCGCACCGATCTCACATTCGGGACAGGCACCTCGGCACATGTGACGACGCAGGCGCAAACCAGGGTGTATCGGATGGACTACGACTACGCGTCGTCCGTCACGAACATCTCGGTGGGGGCCGGTGCGTACACCGAGTACCTGCCCGAACCCGTGGTTCCGTTCGCCGGATCGCGCTTCTACCAGCACACCTCGGTGACGCTCGACGAATCGGCCACGCTCCTTCTCGGGGAGACCGTGTATGCCGGACGGCTCGCCCGCGACGAGCGCCACAGGTACGAGGTCTACGCGTCCGACGTCGAAGTCCGGCGGCCCGGCGGTCGTCTCGTGGCACTCGACCGGGTCCGGCTGTGTCCCGGCGAGGATCACGATTCCGCCGCAGCACCGAGTCTCGGCGTCCTGGCCGACCACGACATCCTCGCGATGTTGTACGTGTTCACTCCGCTGGTGCCGGTCGCCGTGCTCGCGGATCTGCTCCACGACGCGCTGGCCGCCACTCTGCCGGACGGCTTGTTCGGTGTGAGTGCGCTGCCGAACGACGCCGGCGTCTGGATGCGCTTGGTTGCCAACGATCCTGTCACGGTGGCCCGCGCCACTCACGCGGCGGCGGGAGCGGCTCACGAAGCACTCACGGGGTTCGCCGCTCCGGCGATCCGCAAGATGTAGGGGCGCTCGACGGTCACCGATCCATACCGGATGCACGGCGAAGGAGCTGGACATGACTACGGGAACTGCACCGCAGGATTCCATGGCCTCACCGCGCTCCTGGCTGGTGGGGTTCGGCCACGGTCCGTCACAGATCTATTTCCAGGCGAACATCTACACCTCGCTGCTCATCATGGTGGCCTTCGTCGTCGCCAGCTGGCAGATGGCAGTGCTGGTGGCGATCGCGTGTGTGGCACAAACCTTTACCGGGTGGGTCATCCGCACGAAAGCGTCCGACCTGATCTTCGGTATGCAAGGTTTCTCCGGGGCCCTGGTCGGCGCTGCGACCTTTGCCACCCTCGGCAGCCAGTGGTTCTCGTACCCCATCGCACTCGTCGGCGGGGCGCTCGCCGCACCGGTCACGTGGCTGGTCAATGCACTGTTCATGCGGACACCGCTGAAGATCTACGGACTCCCGTCGACGACGGCACCGTTCTGCATCGTGGCGACGATCATCCATTTCGGTTTCGAACGCTGGTGGGTCGAATCGTCGTCGATGACCATCGACTCGACCACGGTGGCGTTCTTCCGGTCGTTGCTGACCAACGTCTCGGAAGTGGTTCTGGTCGACAATGTCTGGGCCGGTGCCCTCATCCTCATCGGCCTGTTCATTGCGAATTGGAAGGTCGGTCTGGCGGGTTTGCTCGGTAGTGTCGTCGGCACGCTGTGTGCCCTCGCACTGGGCGAGAGCCTCACCGAGACAGGAAACGGTCTGAGCGGGTATTCCGGTGTGCTCACCGCGATCGCGCTCTCGGTGACCTTCTTGAAGGAGAGTGTTGTCTCCTGGGTCCTCGCGCTGATCGGCACCGTCGTCACCGCAGTCGTCACCCTGTGGATGCACGACCTCGGGGTTCCCACCTACACGTGGCCGTACATTCTCACCACGTGGGTGTTCCTGGTGATCGCGCACTACATTCCCTCTGCCGAGCGTCCCTGACGACAGCACGCGCAACGAACCGCGTTCGGAGGAGCATCCACGACATGAGCGCCACCGGAGAAGCGGGACCCCTGTTCCCGGACCGCAATCTCGCCTTGGAACTTGTCCGTGTGACGGAAGCCGGCGCACTGGCATCCGGCCGGTGGGTCGGACGCGGCGACAAAGAAGGCGGGGACGGTGCGGCGGTCGACGCGATGCGCGTCATGTTGTCGACCGTGACCATGAGGGGCGTCGTCGTGATCGGCGAAGGCGAGAAGGACGAAGCACCGATGCTGTTCAACGGCGAGTTGGTCGGCGACGGCACGGGACCGGAGTGCGATTTCGCGGTCGACCCGGTCGAGGGCACCACCCTGATGGCCGCCGGCGCGCCGAATTCGCTGAGCGTCGTGGCGGTAGCCGAGCGCGGGGCCATGTTCGACCCCTCGTCGGTGTTCTACATGAACAAGATCGCCGTGGGCCCGGACGCGGCAGACGCCGTGGACATCACCGCTCCGGTCTCCGAGAACATCTCGCGCGTCGCCGCCGCGCTCGGCACGTCGGTCGCGGACCTGACCGTGGCCGTGCTCGACCGGCCGCGTCACACCGAACTGGTCGACCGGATCCGCCGGGCCGGCGCGCGGGTGCGGTTGCTGCCGGACGGGGACGTCTCCGCGGCCATTGCCGCTGCGCGTCCCACCTCCGGTATCGATATGGCGATGGGCATAGGCGGCACACCGGAAGGCATCCTCGCGGCAGCGGCGGTGCGGTGCCTGGGAGGAACGATTCAAGCGCAACTGACTCCCCGGGACGCCGGCGAACGCGGGCAGGTTCAGGCCGCGGGGCACGATACCGATCGGGTCCTCCACACGACGGACCTGGTCGGCGGCGCGAACGTGTTCTTCGCCGCCACGGGAGTCACCGACGGGCCGCTGTTGCGTGGAGTGCGGTACTTCGGCGGAAACCGCGCGGGCACTCAATCGATCGTGATGCGCAGCAAGTCCGGCACCGTCCGGATCATCGAGGCCGAGCACCGACTGGATTTTCCCGGTCCCCACAGCGAGGCCGCACGGACGTGAACCGGAGCAACGGACCGGGGCGCTCCCCCGGCGAACTCGGATTCAGATCGACGTGCCGATCCACAACCCGATTCCTGCGGCGGCGAGGGCCAGCACCAGCATCACCACACCGCTGATGAACGAATCCCCGTATCGGCGCTCCTTGATCAGTTGCACCGTCTCGTAACTCGCCGTACTGAATGTGGTGTATCCACCGAGGAATCCGGTTCCGATGACATAGCTGGCGTCGGTGGAGACGAGATGCTCGACCGTGAGTCCCGTGAGGAATCCCAGGACGAGCGATCCCGACACGTTGATGATGGTCGTCGCCCACGCGAACTTCGTCTTCATGTGTGCACGGATGAAACCGTCCAGGACGAAGCGCACGACTGCTCCGACCCCACCCGCGATACTCAGCGTGATGAAGATGAGCGGCGTCACGATGTCATCCCTCCCCCGGCGGGCGGCGTCATGCGCGCGTTGACGCTACTGGCAACCGCAATTCCCGCCCAGGTGGCGCACGCACCGACGATCAGTGTCCCGACCACGTACACCACGCCCTTCCAGATGTATCCGTCCCGGAAGAGCACCGCCGTGTCGGTCGCAAGCGAACTGTAAGTGGTGAAACCGCCGCAGAATCCGGTTCCCAGAAGGAGCTTCAGATTCTTCCCCGTGGGCTTCGCGCTGTCGATCCGGGTGACGGCTTCGTACAGATAGCCGAGGAGAAATGCACCGACGATGTTCACGACGGCGATCGCGATCGGGACTTCGCCGAGTTTCGGGATAGCCAGCGAAACGCCTTCGCGGCTGCCGGCCCCGAACAGGCCTCCGATCGCTACCAGTCCGATCGAGGCCCATTGCAGATAGGCGGGCCGCCCGTTACTCATTCCCGCTCTCCCGCATGTCGGGTGCGCGAGGACTTCGGCCGAGGATCCATCCTCCCATGCTAACCGAGCGAGCCGGGTACCACGGCGCTTTGCCTACGTGCTCCGGGCGACCGCGTCGAACCGATCGATGTCCTCACGACGGCATACGCGGCTTCCGGCGGTCAACAGCGCTGCGGTGCCGCACGCGACACCCAGCGCCAGCGCGTCGCGCAGCGTGCGTTCCTGCAGTAGTCCGACGACGAGTCCGGCGACCATGCTGTCACCGGCACCCACGGCGCTCCGTACCTCCACCTCCAGCGCGGGCACCTCGACGGCGTCGTCGGCGGTGACCATGATCGCGCCGTCGGGGCCCAGCGACACCACCACAATCTCTGCGACCCCGCGCTCGACCAGTTCGCGCGAGGCCTCGATCCGGTCGTCCGTGCCGGGCAGGTCACGGCCGACCCACTCGCACAGTTCGCCCAGCGACGGCTTGACGAGGAACACCCCGGACTCGATGCTCGCCAGAGCCTCTCCCGACGAGTCGAGCACGAAGCGCGCCCCGGCGGCGTGGGCGACTTCCGCGACCCGGTGGACGAACGCCCCGGAGACGCCGGGCGGGAAGCTGCCGCTGGCCACGAGATACTGTGCGCCCCGGGCTGCTTCGGTGAGCACCGCCAGGCAACGCTCCTGTTCGTCGCGAGTCAGGTCCGGCCCCGGTGTGACGAACCGGTATTCGAGCCCGGTCTTGCGGTCGATCGCGGTGAAGCATTCGCGGGTGTCGTCGACGATGGGCACGACATACGCGTCGACGTGGTCGTCGTCGAGCAGCCCGCTCATCTGCCGGCCCCGTGCGCCACCTACCGGGAACACCGCTCCCGCCGACGCACCGAGCACACGCGCGACCTTGGCGACGTTGATGCCTCCACCCCCCGCGTCGTAGAACGGCTCCTCGCACCGGAGCTTGCGGGTGGGTACGACTTCCTCGGCGAAGGTGGTGACATCGAGGGCCGGATTCATGGTCAGCGTGACGATATCGGGCATACCGAAACCCTAGCCGTGCGACAGGACACCCGACGGGTCCGGCAGAGTCCTCGTACGTGTTGTCCCGTCGGGATGTCTCAGTCGCGCGGTTTGCGCAGAGCCGCCATGAACATCGCGTCCGTGCCGTGCCGGTGCGTCCACAACTGCACACCCGGTCCGTCACCGAGTTTCGGCACACCCGGGAGGAGTTCCCTCGTGTCGAGTTGTTCGACCCCGTACCGGCGGACCGCGTCGGACACCACCCCGACGGTCTCCGAGACGTGCGGCGAGCAGGTGGAATACAACACCACGCCACCGGGACGCAGCAGACCGATCGCCGCGCCGAGAAGCTCTTTCTGCAGTTTGACGAGGTCGGCCACATCTTCGGGCCTACGGCGCCAGCGCGACTCGGGCCGGCGGCGCAGCGACCCGAGTCCGGTGCAGGGTGCATCGACCAGGATCCGGTCGTACCCGGGCTCGAGACCCGAGTCGCGGCCGTCCGCGACATGCACGACCACCGGGAGATCACGCGCGGTCTTGCGGACCAGGTCGGCACGGTGCTCGACGGGTTCGACCGCATCCACCGAGAATCCGTCCAGCGCGGCGAGAGCGCCGAGCAGTGCCGCCTTGCCACCGGGTCCGGCGCACAGATCGAGCCAGCGCCCCGTGTCCTCGCCGAGCAGCGGAGCCAGCGTGAGCGCTCGCGCGACGAGCTGGCTGCCTTCGTCCTGCACCGCGGCCATGCCCTCGCGGACCGGCTCGAGCCGACCGGGATCGCCGTGTTCGATGTGCACCGCGTACGGCGACCACGGACCGATCTCGCCGCCGGTCACGAGTGCAAGCTCCTCAGCGGTGATCACACCGGGCCGGGCGACAAGATGCACGATCGGACGGGCGTCGTCGGCCGCGAGCACGTCGGCGAGTTCCCCTGCGTCGGCACCGAGGGAATGCACGAATGCCTGGGCGATCCACAGCGGGTGCGCGTAGCGGAACGCCAGGTGCCCCACCGGGTCGCGCTCGGGGTCGGGTGCGAGCAGGTCGATCCACTCGTCCTCGGTTCGTTCCCCCACTCGCCTCAGCACGGCATTGACGAATCCTGCTCGGCCCGAACCGAATTCGGTGCGGACGAGGTCGACGCTGGTCGCCACGGCGGCGTGCGGGGCGACCCTGGTCCGTAACAACTGATAGGTGCCCAGCCGCAGCACGTCGAGCAACGCGCCGTCGATCTCGTCGACGGAACGGTTGGCGGCATCGGCGATGACGGCGTCGAGCAGTCCCTGCGCGCGTGCCGCCCCGTAGGTGAGTTCGGTGGCCAGCGCCGCGTCACGAGAGTCCAGTTTGCGTTCGCGAAGGAGGGCCGGCAGCACCAGATTGGCGTAGGCATCGCGCTCGCGGACCGCGCGCAGTACGTCCCGCGCCGCGGTGCGAGCCGGATCCACCGCCGACTGGGTGGGACGGCGAGTCTGCCGTGGGGCGGTGTTGCGCCCGGTATGTCCGCCCGGCTTCTGCCCTGAACGCCGGGCCGGTTTGCGAGCTTCACTCATTGCGCACGTACTTTCGAGTCGAGTCGGGCGCCGCGCGCCCAATCTGCTGCTGCCATCGGTTTCTTGCCGGGGGGCTGAACGGTGCCGAGCCGCACCGCGGTGGACCCTGTCCCGACGAGCAGACCGTTCTTGAGGACCGCGAGTTCGCCGGGGTCGAGCGTCTCGTCGACAGGGGTCACCGGCCCGAGCTTGACTCGCAGGTCGCCGATCATGGTCCACGCGCCCGGCGCCGGGGTGACCGCGCGGACGTGGCGGTCGACCACGTGCGCAGGCCGCGTCCAGTCGACCCGTGCGGCGTCCACGGTGACCTTCGGGGCGTGGGAAACACCCTCGGCGGGTTGCGGCGCGGGAACGAGGATGCCGTCCTCGAGACCGTCGAGCGTCGATTCGAGCAGCGTTGCACCGGCCTCCGCGAGACGACCCAGCAGATCACCGGCGGTGTCGGTGGGCCGGATCATCTCGGTCACCACGCCGTACACCGGGCCCGTGTCGAGACCGGCTTCGAGCCGGAACGTGCTGGCTCCGGTGATCTCGTCACCCGCGGCGATCGCGGCTTGCACCGGTGCTGCTCCGCGCCATGCGGGGAGCAGAGAGAAGTGCAGGTTCACCCAGCCGTACCGGGGGATCTCCAGCACGGCGGGCGGGATCAACGCTCCGTATGCGACGACGGGGCAGCAATCGGGCTGGAGTTCGGTGAGACGGGCGATGAATTCGGGGTCGCGAGGTGCCTGCGGAGCAAGCACCTCGATACCGTGCTCGTCGGCGACCTGCCCCACTTCGGATCGGACCGCCTTCCGGCCGCGACCGGCGGTGGTGTCGGGCCGCGTCACGACCGCGACGACCTCGTGGCGGGGCGAGGCGATGAGCCGCCGCAGTGCCGGCACTGCGGGGCCGGGAGTACCTGCGAACACCACCCGCATGTCAGAGCACCGCCGGTGCGGGTGGGCGCACTGCGATGCGGAAGCTAACCGGCGGGTGTGTCACGAATACTGCTCCAGGGTTCGGCGACGATGGCTCCCCCATTCTAGGGAGTCGGTCGCCCACACCGACACGGTGTCGCCACCACGGCCCAGTAGTCTCGCCGGGTATGCAGCAACGACACCTCACCACCGGCCCTCTCCTCGACGACGGCGGAACGCTCATCGAGACCGGATGGAGCGCGAGCGAGGAACGTCGGTACGACCGCCGGAAGGTCGCGGCGTCCGGTCTGCGCGTCAAGGAATGGGACTACTACTGCGTCCTGTCCGACGGCGATTCCGGCCCCTACGGCATCGCTCTGACCGTGGCCGACAATGGCTACATGGGTCTGCTCGGCGTCAGTTGGCTCGACCTCGCCGGGCCGGCAGACGTCACGGAGAACACGATGATCCCCTTTCCGCGCGGCCGTCTGGGCTTGCCGGCGAGCGCCGACTCGGGCGATGTGGTGGTTCGCCGCGGCGACGTGCACATCGAGTATCGGAACGAGGGACAGGCACGACGGCTGATCGTCGACCATCCCGGGTTCGGCGGAGGCCGCGGGCTGTCGGGTGAGCTGGTGCTGACTCAGCCGCCGATGGACCGGATGGTGATCGCCACCCCGTTCCCGTCCAGCCCGAAGGCCTTCTACTACAACCAGAAGATCAACTGCCTGCCCGCCCGGGGCAGCGTGACGGTCGACGGCCGCGAGCACCTGTTCGACCCCGCGACAGCGTTCGGCGTATTCGACTGGGGCCGGGGAGTCTGGACCTACGACAACACCTGGTACTGGGGTTCGGTGTCCGGCCTGCACGACGGACTGCCCTTCGGCTTCAACATCGGCTACGGGTTCGGGGACACCGGCGCGGCGAGCGAGAACGTGGTCTTCCATGACGGTGTGGCCCACAAACTCGACCGCGTGCAGTTCCACCTGCCGGTCGGCACGTACGACGGTGCGCCGTGGCGATTCACCAGCAACGACCACCGTTTCGAGATGGAGTTCGTGCCGATTCACGATCGGGCCGCGGACGTGAACGCTCTCGTTCTCCGTTCGACCCAGCATCAGGTGTTCGGCCGCTACACCGGCTTCGTCGTCCTCGACGACGGTAGCCGGCTCGAGATCGAGAACCTCCTCGGTTTCGCGGAAAAGGTGCGCAACCGCTGGTGACCGGTCGATGCCGACCGTTTCCGCGGTGACCGGTGCGCTCAGAAGTTGGCCTGGCGGACGACCTCCGGGATTCCGGTTCCCAGCGCAACCCGGGTGCACGTGCCCAGTGCGACTCGATCGGGATCGAGGGCATGCCGGATCAGTTGCAACGTGAATTCGTCGTAGACCATGTTGAAGTGGCCGGTCCGATTCTGTGGACACAGATCCTGGACGACGAGATTGACCGCACCTTCTCCGCGCAACGCAACGTTGTCGGCGGGTTGGATCACTTCGTCGAATCGGGTTCCGATGGTGGTGTACTGCACGCCGGGAACGGTGTCGCTCGGCGCGTTCAATTCGGTGAGCAGTACCGAACCTTGGAGTTGCTCCGCAAGCGCCACCGAGAATTCGCCCTCGAGGAAGTCGGTTGCGCCGGGTAACGCGGCGATCGCGGTCGCGAGACCGTAGAAGGTGCCGCCGTAGCTGGGAGACGCCACCCCGACCCAGCGGTCGACCACGTGGGCGCCTCCGAGTTTGTTGATGTAATAGCGGGTGACGACCGCGCCTTGCGAATACCCGACGACGTCGACTTCGGTAGCTCCGGTCTCGGCCCGGACCCGCTCCACGAACTCGCCGAATTGTGCTGCGGACACCCGGATCTCACCCGTGCCGTACGACTCGGCCCCGGCCGCCAAACCGTAGTTCACCGCGAAGACGCACCGCCCGGATGCAGCGAGAAGGGGTGTGAGTGCGGCGAAGTCGGAGTAGCTGTTGGAGTCGGTCCCGTGCGCAAGCACCACCGGCCGGGGGTTCTCCGGCGAGAGCACACACGAGAAGTCGTTCGTCTGCGGCGGCACCGCGCCGGGATTGTTCTCCGCGTATTCGGCAGCCTCCGCGTGGGTTACCGCCGGCGGCCCCGGCACCACGGGCACAGAGGATGAGGACCCCGTCACCCCGACGAGCGGTTGCGCACCCGCCACTCCCGCCGTGAACGCGGCAACGCACAGAGCCGCGAGCCCGGCCGACCACACTCGTCGGACCACCATGTGGCGCCTCCTGTCGCAACGCGGTCGTGCCACGTCATCGAAACAAGGGTTCGATCACAAACGACTGCAACTGTATCTGTTAAAGATACTAAGCCCACCGATGATCATCGCGCTGTCACTTGAACGAGGGACAGTTTCCCGAGCCGGAACACGAGCGAACGAGCACAACAGAACCGGCCCCTCCCGTCGACGAGAAGTCGACGGGAGAGGCCGGAAAGCTGCTGTAACTATTGGGCTGTCGGCACCACCGGGTGCCGGTAACCACCGGGCTCCTGTAACTACCGGATCGGGTAACTACCGGCGTGCTGCGACCTACGAGAGCCTCAGCCTTCGCAGAAGGCCTCTGCCACAGCGGGAGGAAGCCCGTCGAGCAGTTGCTGGGCGGGTACGGCGAGGACCGGGTCGTCCGCGAGCCAGCGTGCCGCCGCGCACTCGGTAAGGCGGTAACCGGACTCCGGTGCGGCAGGCCCGCCGTCGGTGAACGCGCCCAGGACGTGCTCCGAAAGCTGCGCGGCCGACCCGTATGTCGAGGCGCCCACCGAGAAGTCCGGCCCGAACGATGCCGAGGCATTGAACGAGCGATCGTCGCTCCATCCCCACTTCGTTCCGATGACACCCGCCAGCAGCGCGGTGCCGTAGTTCTGCGCGTACCCGTCGGCGGCCGTCCCGTATGCCGATGCCATGGCGGCGAGTACCGGCGAATTCGGATCGGTGCGCTTCTTCGTTTCGAGATAGGTGACCATGTCGTGAGTCGACGTGGTTCCGTTGCCCCAGTAACCGGGCACGTAGGTATCGGTGAGCCCGAACTCTTCTACCGTCGTCGAGATCGCCTGGGGGTACTTCGCATGAAGCCGGTTGGCGATCGCGTCGTTCGACGCGCGGATCATCTCCGTGGCGTCGGCATGGTCGGCGGCGTCGCCGTACCGGAAGACGTACTCGGCCAGATACAACTTGACGATCGAGACCCCGGCACGGGATTCGTGTTCGTTGGCGGTGCCCGCGCGGAACCCGGTCGGCGAATGCGCAAACGAGATCTGCGTGCTGCTCGGCGCCACGATCGCCCCGTTGTCGTCGAGAACGGGTGCCGGTGCCGCGGCGGCGATCCCGCTGCCGGAAACAGCGAGTGCGGTCAGGGCGGCGACGGTGAGGCCTGAGCAAAAGGGCGCATGGCAAGCGATCGTAGTTGCCCGGCACCGTTCGTGTGCGGTGACAGCGATGAGTTCTCGCTGTTGCGCCGGTCACACCGTGTGAGAGGCCCGACCACGAGGAGAAACATGATCATCGTCGCTGGACATATCGTCGTCGACCCGAGCGCACGCGGGAGCTACCTCGCGGGATGCGCCGATGTCGTGGAACAGGCGCGCCTCGCCCCCGGGTGCCTCGAATTCTCTGTCACCGCAGACCTGATCGATCCGTCTCGCGTCGTGGTGTTCGAGCGGTGGGACTCCCCCTCCGCCGTCGAGCGCTTCCGTGGATCCGGACCCGACAGCGACGCAGCCGCATCCGTCGTGTCCGCATCGGTCGCGGAATACGCTGTGGCCGAGGTTCGCTCGCTCACCTGACCGTGGCGGGATCAACCGATACGCGGCGGGTCCACTTGAACACGTAAAGGGCCGTCCGCACGGCGCGCGGTCCGGGTCGCCTGCGCTTCCCGCAGCGCGGCGCCCAGGTCCCGGCCCCGATGCCGGGCGACCCGCACGATCATGCGGTGCACCTCCTCGGGTTCCGGGCCGTCCGAGCCGAACGGCAGTCGCTGTCCCGGAGGCAGCGGAACGGGTCCGAGCACTTCGGCTCCGTCGGGCAGACGGGTCGCCTCGAGAAGCTCCGCGACTGCGGCGGAGCCACCGTCGAGCGCAGCCATGTGCACGGCGGGAGGGAAGCCGACTTCGGTGCGTTCGGCGACCTCCTGCCTGGCGTGACCTACCGGATCCCACCGCACCAGTGCCTGCACGGTCGGAATCCCGGAGTCGGCGACCACCACCACCTGCCCACCGTCCGCGAACGGCCGCACCAGCGCCGACGCCGCCAGCCACCGCCGCATCGCCTCCTCGGCGGCTCTGAGGTCGGCACGCCCGAGCAGCGCCCACCCGTCCAGCAACAGCGCGGCACCGTATCCCCCGTCGGCGACGGGTTCCGCGCCGACCGTCGACACCACCAGTGCGGCACCTCCCGGCGCGGTGGCTTTGACCTCGCCGCCGCCCGACGTGATCACCGGTACCCCGGGAAACGCGCGCCCGAGTTCTTCGGCGGTGCGGCCGGCACCGACGACGACGGCCCGCAGCGAACGCGCACCACAGGCATGACACCGGTGGGTGGCGTCGGCGACCCCGCACCACTTGCACGCCGGTATCGCGGCACCGTCCGGCCCCGCCGCCGCCGGCAGCGCCAACGGGCCGTTGCACCGTCGGCACCGCGCCGGGGCGCGGCACTTACCGCAGGCGAGGGCCGGCACGTACCCGCGGCGCGGGACCTGCACGAGCACCGGATGTCCCGATCCGAGTGCTGCCCGCGCCGCCGCGAACGCGATCGCCGGCAATCTGGCGGCGCGCGCAGCGGGGTCACGCTCGATCGCCTGATCGCTGTCGGCGAGCGCGGTGATCTTCGGCGCCCACGCCCGGAGCACCTCGCGCGGGGCGAGCAGGTCGTGTGCCCAGCCCGAGTCGACGAGCGCCTGCGTCTCGGCGGTCCGCGCGTGCCCGGCAATGACGACGGCCGCGCCCACGGCGTGCGCCCGCAGCGCGGCGACTTCCCGGGTGTGCGGGTACGGCGACCGGGGCTCGGAATGCAGGTCGTCACCGTCGTCCCAGACGACGAGGAGCCCGAGGTCGGGTGTGGGTGCGAACACCGCGGCGCGGGTGCCCACCACGATCCGGGCCGAGCCGCGCAGAGCCGCCAGCCATCGGCGATACCGTTCGGCCGGACCGAGACCCGCGGTCAGTCCTACCACGTGTTCTGCGCCGGCGACGTGCACGCAGGCGGCGAGCACACGGTCGAGGTCGCGCTGGTCCGGAACCACCAGCACCGCCGCACGACCGGCCGCCGCCGTGAGCGCCGCGAGTTCCGCGAGGCGGGTCGGCCAGTCTTCCCCGGGAAGTGCCTGCCACGCCGCCCGAGGTGCGCGACCCGACGAGAGAGCTTCGAGGAAGTTCTCACCGTGCCGGTAACGCGCCCAGGGACCACGATCGAACGCCGGGACCGCCGGCGGATCGACCGGTCGCGGTTCTTCCGCTTCCACCCGGGCGTGACGCGGTGGTACGGCGAGCCGGAGTACGTCGGCGCGGGTACCGGCATAGCGGGTCGCCACTTCGTCGGCGAGCGCAGCGATCTCGGGCGTGAGAACAGGTTCGGCCGACACGACGCGGTCGAGCGCCCCGAGTTTGCCCGGGTGTTCGCTCGTCGCGGTGCGGGAGAGCAGAAACCCGTCGACGAGCCGGCCCGCGAAACGCACTCGGACGCGGACGCCCGGCCGGGCGTCCGCGTCGAGGTGGTGCGGGATGAGGTAGTCGAACTCCCGGTCCAGGTGCGGCACGGAGAGCAGCGGCAGAACGCGCCCTACCGGGTCGACCTCGGCAGCGCGTGTGTCGGCAGCGCGCTTGTCGGCAGCGCGTGTGGCGGCAGCCACCCGGGTGCGACCGTGACCGTCAGAGTCCGGCGGCCGCGCGAAGCTTGTCGGCGCGGTCGGTGTTCTCCCACGGCAGTTCGATGTCGGTGCGGCCGAAGTGACCGTACGCAGCCGTCTGGGCGTAGATGGGGCGCAGAAGATCCAGGTCGCGGACGATCGCGCCGGGACGCAGGTCGAAGACCTCGTTGACCGCCTGCTGGATCCGCGCGGGATCGGCCTTTTCAGTGCCGAAGGTCTCGACGAACAGGCCGACGGGAGCGGCCTTGCCGATCGCGTATGCGACCTGCACCTCGATCCGGTCCGCCAGTCCCGCGGCGACGGCCGTCTTGGCGACCCAGCGCATGGCGTACGCGGCGGAACGGTCGACCTTCGACGGGTCCTTACCCGAGAACGCGCCACCGCCGTGGCGGGCCATGCCGCCGTAGGTGTCGACGATGATCTTCCGTCCGGTCAGGCCGGCGTCGCCCATCGGGCCGCCGAGCACGAACGATCCGGACGGGTTGACCAGCAGCCGGACATCGGCGACGTCGAGATCGGCGAGGTTCGGGTCCGCGAGTACGGCGTCGACGACGTGCGCCCGGAGATCCGGGGTGAGCAGGTTGTTGAGGTCGATATCCGCGGCGTGCTGAGTGGAGATCACGATGGTGTCGAGGCGGACCGGCTTGTCGCCTTCGTACTCGATGGTGACCTGGGTCTTGCCGTCCGGCCGCAGGTACGGGAGCACACCGGTCTTCCGCACCTCGGTCAGCCGGCGCGAGAGCCGGTGCGCGAGGGAGATGGGCAGCGGCATCAGTTCCGGGGTTTCCGAGCATGCGTATCCGAACATCAGGCCCTGGTCGCCGGCGCCCTGCAGCGCGACCTCGTCGTCGGTCAGCGTGCCGCTACGAGCCTCGAGCGCGACATCGACGCCCCCGGCGATCTCCGGCGACTGCGCGCCGATCGCGATGTTCACGCCGCAGGAGTTGCCGTCGAAGCCCTTGGACGAGCTGTCGTACCCGATTTCGAGCACGCGGTCGCGCACGATCTTGGGGATATCGGCATACGCGGAGGTCGTCACCTCACCCACCACGTGCACCTGACCGGTGGTCACGAGCGTTTCCACTGCGACACGGGCACGCGGGTCGTCCGCGAGCAGCGCGTCGAGGACCGAGTCGCTGATCGCGTCGCAGATTTTGTCCGGGTGCCCCTCGGTCACGGACTCGCTGGTGAAAAGCCGACCGCCGGTCTTGCTCACAGAACTCCCTCTCGACTGATGTGTCTAGCTCTGGACGAACGCTGTGGAGCGGCACGCACTCCCGGTCGGGTCGAGCCCGGCCACTGTGCCGACGCTACTGTCCCGGCAGCGTCGGCGCGAGTATTAAAATCATCGGACTCTACGTCCGTTCTACCTGCGCCAGCAGCGGTCGCAGTGCATCGAGGACCCTGCTTGCCATCAGAGCCTTGGATCCGTGGGCGAGCGCCGTCTCGGAGCCGTCCGCGGACAACAACCATCCGTCGTTGTGGTCGACCTCGAATGCCTTGCCGTCGCCCACGGCGTTGACGACGAGAAGATCGCAGCCCTTGCGGGCCAGTTTCTCACGCGCATAGGTCAGGACGTCGCCGTGTTCGTCGCCGGTTTCGGCTGCGAATCCGACGATGACGGTGTCCTTGGACAGTCCACCGTCGGCACGGGAGCGCACCAGTCCGGCGAGGATGTCGTCGTTCTTCGTCAGCGCGATCGAGTCCGGTTCGCCCGCACCCTTCTTGATCTTGCTTTCGGCGAAGGCGGCGGGGCGGAAATCGGCGACCGCGGCCGACATGATGACGGCGTCGGCGGTCGCGGCATGCTTGGTGACCGCGTCCTGCATCTGCGCGGCGGTCTGCACCCGCACGACGTCCACGGCGGCAGGATCGTCGAGGCCTGCGACCGCGCCGGCCACGAGGGTGACGTCCGCGCCGCGCTGCGCGGCCAGGCGGGCAAGCGCATAGCCCTGCTTGCCCGACGAGCGGTTGCCCAGGAACCGCACCGGATCGAGAGGTTCGCGCGTGCCACCGGCGGAGACGACGATGCGCCGGCCGACCAGGTCGCGAGGCAGCGCGTCGGCACGTTCGAGCATCAGTGCCGCCAGCGCGTAGATCTCGTCGGGTTCGGGCAGACGCCCCGCTCCGGTGTCCTTGCCGGTGAGACGACCCGAGGCGGGCTCGACCACGACACTGCCGCGACGACGCAGAGTTGCGACGTTGTCGACCGTGGCGGGGTGTTCCCACATCTCGGTGTGCATCGCGGGCACGAACATCACCGGGCACCGCGCGGTGAGAAGAGTTGCCGTGAGGAGATCGTCGGCGCGGCCGGATACCGCCCGGGCCATGAGGTCGGCGGTGGCGGGCGCGACGACGACGAGGTCGGCCTCCTGCCCCAACCGCACGTGCGGTACCTCCGGCACGTCGGCGAAGACGCCGGTGTGCACGGGGTTACCGGAGAGTGCCTCGAAGGTGGCGCGCCCGACGAACTGAAGTGCTGATTCGGTGGGAACGACCCGCACGTGATGGCCGTTCTCGGTGAACGCCCGGATCAGTGCGCACGCTTTGTACGCGGCGATCCCGCCGGCGACTCCGACGACGACGCGGCGGCGCTGTCCGGTTTCCGGAGCGCCGTCCGCGGCGTGAAGGCTCACTCGCCTTCGGTGTGCTCGAGCAGATCCGCGTGGATCTCGCGCAGCGCGATGGACAGCGGCTTCTCCTGCAGACCCGGCTCGACGAGCGGGCCGACGTACTCGAGGATGCCGTCACCGAGCTGGTTGTAGTAATCGTTGATCTGCCGGGCGCGCTTGGCCGAGTAGATCACCAGGGCGTACTTCGAGGAGGCGCGTTCGAGCAGCTCGTCGATCGGCGGGTTGGTGATACCCAGCGGAGTGTCGTAGACCGGAAGGGCGTTGCCCTCGAGGTCGATCGCTGCTGACTGCATGCTGCTCACTCGGTGTTCTCCTGAGTTTTCGCGGGATAGAAATCTAGCGTCGGCGGACTCTGCAAACGGCACCGGTCGGGCGCCCGCAAGCACGCTCCGGTCACCCGTTTTCGGGACCGACTAACAAGGATACCAATTCTTCGCACGCACGGTCGACATCATCGTTGACAACGACGACATCGAACTCGTCCTGAGCGGCGAGTTCGGTGCGCGCGGTGTCCAGGCGGCGGGCCACCACGTCGGCGGATTCGGTGCCGCGTCCGGTGAGGCGCTCGACGAGCACCTCCCAGCTCGGCGGTGCGAGGAAGACCAGGACGGCCTCGTCCATCGCGGCCCGCACTGCGCGGGCCCCCACCAGATCGACCTCCACGAGCACCGGTCGCCCGGCGGCGAGCGCCTCGCGTACCGGCGCTGCGGGTGTGCCCGAACGTTGCAGGCCTGCGTGGATGTCGGCCCATTCGAGCAACTCGCCGTCGTCGATCATGCGGTCGAATTCCTCGCGGGTGACGAAGCGGTAGTCCACCCCGTCCACCTCGCCCGGTCGTGGGGCGCGAGTGGTCGCGGAGACACTGAACATCAGATTCGGCACCCGGTTGCGCAGAAGGCGCACGACAGTCGACTTACCGACCGCGGAGGGGCCGGCCAGAACGATCAGCCGGCCCCTCCGCGCTGCGGGTGCGCTGTCCGTCACGGGGTGTGCGTCAGCTACCACGGTCTCAGGCGTCGAAATCGAACCTGGCGAGCAGGGCCTTGCGCTGGCGATCGCCGAGTCCGCGCAGACGGCGGGTCGGAGCGATCTCCAGTTCGGTCATGATCTCCTGCGCCTTGACCTTGCCGACCTTCGGCAGGGCCTCGAGCAGAGCGGAAACCTTCATCTTGCCGAGGATTTCGTCGTTCTCGGCATCCTTCAGCACCTGCTTCAGGTCGGTGCCGCCGCGCTTGAGGCGCTCCTTGAGCTCTGCCCGGGCACGACGGGCAGCAGCCGCCTTCTCCAGAGCAGCGGCGCGCTGCTCATCGGTCAGCTGGGGAAGGGCCACGGTTCCTCCGTCTCATCGTTGGAATTCAGTCTTCACCGCTGTAACCAGCGGCGATAGCGACCGTACTCACGACTTCCGTCGAATGCGAACCGCCCCCCCGCCGTGACGCTCGAGAATCCGTGCGGTAGTGCGTGCCGATTCCGGGGCCCACACGCCGCCGGACGATCCCGCGAATTTTGCGGGCCGACCTGCCCGAACGGTGAAAAGTCGCAGGTCACGGCGTCTCGATGGACATACACACCGCCACCGCCGGGTGAGCGCGCAAGATCACTGCCGGCCGTGGAGGGTGTCATCGAGAACCCCGGAAAAAAATCTTGCGGTTCCGCGTGTCGCGGCGCGCGGATCCGCAGGTCAAGGACCGTACACGTGCACGTACGGACCTCGGCCCCCTCAGCCCTCGAGGAACTCGGTCGTGGAGGAACTCAGTCCTGGAGGAACGCGAATCCTTCGACCGTGCGGGCGACAGCCTCCCGCAACGCGGAGACGGACGGTCCCGCGCGCAGCACCTCCCGGGACACGTTCGGCACCACGGCCCTCAGATTGCCCGCTGCGAGCCGTCGGACGTCGTCGGCGGTTCCGCCCTGCGCCCCCACTCCCGGCATCAGGATGGGGCCGTTCAAGGCCCGCAAGTCGGGAGCGTCGGTCAGCGTCGCGCCGACCACCACACCGACCGACCCGAGGCGGCCGGCTCCGGTATTGCACGCCGCGGCCTCGTCGACCATCGCCTGAGCGACGGTGCGACCGTCGTCGAGCCGGGCCCGCTGCACCTGCGCTCCCTCCGGATTCGAGGTCGCTGCCAGCACGAAGATCCCACGGCCCGTCTGCGCCGCCAGATCGAGTGCCGGAGCGAGCGCACCGAAACCGAGATAGGGCGAGACGGTCACCGCGTCCGAGCACAGCGGCGACTCGTCGGCGAGCCAGGTGCGGGCGTACGCGTCCATGGTGGAGCCGATATCACCGCGTTTGGCGTCGGCGACGACGAGCGTCCCGGAACCGCGCAGTACGGCGATGGTGCGTTCGAGAACTTCCAGACCCGCCGAACCGAACGCCTCGAAGAACGCGACCTGCGGCTTGACCACGGCGACGACCCCGTCGAACGCTTCCACACACAGCTCGCTGAACTTGTCGAGTCCGTCGGCGTCGACTCCGAGACCCCACGCCGTCAGCAATTGCGGATGCGGGTCGATGCCCACGCAGAGCGGCCCGCGGCTCGCGAGCGCATCCGCGAGCCGCCCTCCGAACGTGGTCACGACTGTCCGGCGACCGCGGCTTCGCGCAGTCGTGCGTGCATCCGCTGAATCGAGCTGACGCCGATGTCACCGCGGATGGCTGCCTCGATGCCCTGCACCGCCGCCGACGCACCCTGCACCGTCGTGATGCACGGAATGTTCGCCGCGACAGCCGCGCTGCGGATCTCGTACCCGTCGACGCGGGGTCCGGAATTACCCCACGGCGTGTTGATCACCATGGCGATGTCGCCGGCACGAATGCGATCGACCACGTCCGGTGCACCTTCGGGGCGTTCCTCCTCGGACACCTTGTAGACGTGTTCGCAGGGAACACCGTTGCGGCGCAGGACCTCTGCGGTCCCGACGGTGGCAGCGATGTGGAATCCGAGGTCGGCGAGGTGCTTGACCGGGAAGATCATCGACCGCTTGTCCTTGTTCGCGAGCGAGACGAACACCGTGCCCGAGGTGGGCAGCGATCCGTAGGCGGCGGTCTGGCTCTTCGCGAACGCCGTACCGAAATCGTCGTCGATGCCCATCACTTCGCCGGTGGACTTCATCTCCGGGCTGAGCAACGTGTCGATACCGGTTCCGTCGGCGCGGCGGAACCGGTTGAACGGCAGCACCGCTTCCTTCACGGCTACCGGTGCCCCGAGCGGAATCACGCTGCCGTCGCCCTCGGCCGGCAGAATCCCGGCCTCGCGCAGTTCGGCGATGGACTCACCGAGCATCACCCGAGCGCACGCCTTGGCGAGCTGGACCGCGGTGGCCTTGGACACGAACGGCACGGTGCGGCTCGCCCGAGGATTGGCCTCCAGGACATACAGGATGTCGTCCTTGAGCGCGTACTGGACGTTGAGCAGGCCCTTGACCCCGATCCCGGCCGCGAGCGCTGCCGTCGAGCGGCGCACGTTCTCGATGTCGGAGCGTCCGAGGGTGATCGGCGGCAGGGCACACGCGGAGTCACCGGAGTGGATTCCGGCTTCCTCGATGTGTTCCATGATCCCGCCGATGTAGACGTCGGTGCCGTCGCACAGGGCGTCCACGTCGATCTCGACCGCGTCGTCGAGGAAGCGGTCCACGAGGACCGGGCGGTCGTCGGAGATCTCCGTGGCGCGGGAGATGTAGTCCGCGAGCGACTTCTCGTCGTAGACGATCTCCATGCCGCGGCCGCCGAGCACGTACGACGGGCGCACGAGCACGGGGTAACCGATCTCGGCCGCGATGTCACGAGCACCGTCGAAAGTGGTGGCGGTGCCGTACTTCGCGGCGGGCAGACCGGCCTCTTCGAGCACCCGTCCGAACTCGCCGCGGTCCTCGGCGAGGTCGATCGCCTCGGGGCTCGTCCCCACGATCGGGACTCCCGCCGCCTTCAGCCGCCGCGCAAGCCCCAGCGGCGTCTGTCCGCCGAGCTGCACGATGACCCCGGCGACCGTGCCGGACTCGCACTCCGCCCGGTACACCTCGAGGACGTCCTCGAAGGTGAGCGGCTCGAAGTACAGGCGGTCGGCGGTGTCGTAGTCGGTGGAGACCGTCTCGGGGTTGCAGTTGACCATCACGGTCTCGTAGCCGGCATCCGAGAGCGTCAGTGCCGCGTGCACGCACGAGTAGTCGAACTCGATGCCCTGGCCGATGCGGTTCGGACCCGAGCCGAGGATCAGCACCTTCGGCTTGTCGGGCTGCGGCGCGACCTCGGTCTCCGCGTTCGGATCGAGTTCGTAGGTCGAGTAGTGGTACGGGGTCTTCGCCTCGAACTCCGCCGCACAGGTGTCGACCGTCTTGTACACCGGATGCACGCCGAGCTCGTTGCGCAGCGCGCGGACCGCGTCCTCGTCCGCGAACTGGCTCGGACGCAGCGCCGCGATCTGGCGGTCGGAGAAACCGTGGTGCTTGACGTAACGCAGCTCCTCGGCACCGAACGTCTCGGCGGCGCGGACCTTGTCCCCCATCCCGA
This sequence comes from Rhodococcus sp. BL-253-APC-6A1W, assembly GCF_012843405.1. Taxonomy (NCBI): domain Bacteria; kingdom Bacillati; phylum Actinomycetota; class Actinomycetes; order Mycobacteriales; family Nocardiaceae; genus Rhodococcus; species Rhodococcus sp. BL-253-APC-6A1W. The sequence continues at coordinate 95,875 of NZ_JABAFB010000008.1, read as the reverse complement.
CGATCTGCGAAATCTCCTCGAGGAACCACGGATCGATCTTGGTGGCCTCGAAGACCTGCTCGAGGGTCGCACCCAGCTCGAACGCCTGGGCGACCTGGTAGATCCGGCCGTCGGTGGGCGTCTCGATCGCCTTCAGCAGCTCGTCGAGCGACCCCTCGACCTCCGGGCCGGTCCAGAATCCGGCACGCTTGGTCTCGAGCGAACGCAGCACCTTGCCGAAGGCCTCGGCGAAGTTGCGGCCGATCGACATCGCTTCGCCCACCGACTTCATCGTGGTGGTGAGGGTGCCGTCGGCGCCCGGGAACTTCTCGAACGCGAACCGCGGAGCCTTGACCACGACGTAGTCGAGCGTCGGCTCGAAGCACGCGGGCGTTTCCTTGGTGATGTCGTTGACGATCTCGTCGAGTGTGTAACCGATGGCGAGCTTGGCGGCCATCTTCGCGATCGGGTAGCCGGTGGCCTTCGACGCGAGCGCCGACGACCGCGACACGCGCGGATTCATCTCGATGACGACGAGGCGGCCGTCGCTCGGGTCCATGGCGAACTGGATGTTGCAGCCGCCGGTCTCGACGCCGACCTCACGCAGGATGGCGATCGAGAGGTCGCGCATCTTCTGGTATTCGCGGTCCGTGAGCGTCATCGCCGGTGCCACGGTGATCGAGTCACCGGTGTGCACACCGACCGGATCGACGTTCTCGATCGAGCACACGATCACGACGTTGTCGCGGCCGTCCCGCATCAGCTCGAGTTCGTATTCCTTCCAGCCGAGGATCGACTCCTCGATCAGCACGTTCGCGGTCGGCGACGCGGCGAGACCGCCACCGGCGATGCGCTCGAGGTCGGCTTCGTTGTACGCCATGCCGGAACCGAGGCCGCCCATCGTGAACGACGGGCGCACCACGACCGGGTATCCGAGTTCGGCGACGGTCGCGCGGACCTCGTCCATCGTGTAGCAGACCGCGGAGCGGGCGGACTCGCCACCGCACTTGGCCACGATGTCCTTGAACTTCTGCCGGTCCTCGCCGCGCTGGATCGCGTCGAAGTCCGCGCCGATCAGCTCGATGTCGTACTTGTCGAGGATGCCCTGCTCGGACAGCGCAACGGCGGTGTTGAGCGCGGTCTGGCCGCCGAGCGTCGCGAGCACCGCGTCGATCGGAGTGCCGTTCGCAGCTTCCGCGGCGATGACCTTCTCGACGTACTCGGCGGTGATCGGCTCGATGTAGGTCGCGTCGGCGAACTCCGGGTCGGTCATGATCGTCGCCGGGTTGGAGTTGACCAGCGAGACGCGCATGCCCTCCTCGCGGAGGACCCGGCACGCCTGGGTGCCGGAGTAGTCGAACTCGCAGGCCTGCCCGATGACGATCGGGCCGGAGCCGATGACCAGGATGTGAGAGAGATCGGTACGGCGTGGCATCAGTTCTTCTCTCCCTCGAGCATGCGGGTGAAACGGTCGAACAGGTAGGAGGCGTCGTGCGGCCCGGCCGCTGCCTCCGGGTGGTACTGCACGGAGAACGCGGAACCGTCGGCGAGCTTGACGCCTTCGACGGCACCGTCGTTGGCGCACGTATGGCTGATCACCGCGCGGCCGAACGGAGTATCGAACTCCTGGCCCGCTTCACCTTCGAGCGCGAAACCGTGGTTCTGCGCGGTGATGGCGATGCGGCCGGTCTCGTGTTCGACGACCGGGATGTTGATGCCGCGGTGACCGAACTTCATCTTGTAGGTGTTCAGGCCGAGCGCACGGCCGAGGATCTGGTTTCCGAAGCAGATGCCGAACAGCGGCAGGCCCTGTCCGAGCACCTCCTTGGTCAGGTGCACTGCCCCGTCCGCGGTCGCCGGGTCACCGGGGCCGTTGGACAGGAACACACCGTCGGCCTTCAGGTCCAGGATGTCGTGGAGCGTCGCGCTGGACGGCAGCACGTGCACGCGGATGCCGCGTTCGGCGAACATCCGCGGCGTGTTGGTCTTGATGCCCAGGTCGATCGCGGCAACGGTGAAGCGCGGGTCGCCGCCGGTGGGTTCGACCACGTATCCACTGCTGGTGCTCACTTCACCGGCGAGGTCGGCGCCGAGCATCGACGGCTGGCTCTTGACCCGGTCGAGGAGTGCGTCGACGTCGAGGTCGTCGCCCTTCCACACGAGAGCGTCGCCGGAGAACACGCCGGCCCGCATCGAGCCGCGGGTGCGCAGGTGCCGCACGAGTGCGCGGGTGTCGATCCCCGCGAGCCCGACGACGTTCTGCCGCGCGAGTTCGTCCTGCAGCGATCCGCTCGCCCGCCAGCTCGAGACACGTCGCGACGGGTCCCGCACCACGAACCCGGCCACCCAGATCTTCGAATCTGCGGCGTCACCGGTGGGCCCGACGGACTCGTTGTCCTCGTGGTTCCAGCCGGTGTTGCCGATCTGCGGCGCGGTGGCCACGACGATCTGCCGGTGGTAGCTGGGGTCGGTGAGTGTTTCCTGGTATCCGGTCATGCCCGTGCTGAACACGGCCTCGCCGAGGGTCTGTCCGACCGCACCGAAAGGCGTGCCACGGAAAACCCGTCCGTCTTCGAGGACCAGCACCGCGGTGCCGGCTCCGAATGTTCCGCCGCTCATGCGTTGTCTCCGTTCTTCTCGACCGCACCAGAACCGGCCGTACGGGCGGAAATCTCGCGTGTCGTATTCGTCTTCGTGATGTTCGTCGTCGCTGTGATCGTCATCGTCGTTGTGATCGTCACTTTTCGTTCTCGTCCCGAGTCTGTTCCCGAGTCCATTGTGGATAGATCGACTTGTCGTCCCCACGGAAGCCCGTGTCGACCTCGGTCCCCGACGGCAGCTGCCACCGGATCACGAGCACGCCGTCCTTCGTCATGACCTTGCCCGCCAAGCCGCGTTCGGTCCGGATCGCGCGGATCGACTCCTCGGGAATCCAGATCGGCGACGCGCCGTGCCGTTCCAGAAGCACTCCCGTCCGGTACCGGCTCAGTTCGGAACTGGCGCGGAAGCCGAGGTCGCCCACCGCCACGCGGTCCTGCCAGCTCGGCGCCAGCGTGCTGCCGACGTACAGGCCCGTGCTCGGCTCGATGAGCCGCTCCCCCAGTTCCGCGGGCACCACCGGCAGTTCCCCGATCGCGTCCTGCTGTCGTCGGGCCCGGCCGCGCCAGCCCTTCCACATCAGCAGTACGAGCACGACCCACAACGCCAGGAATCCGACGGTGAGCACTATCCGGTCCATCTCGTGTTCCTACTTTCCGTCGGTCCGGGGGTATACCGCGCCGTCGCGGGCGGTGATCCGGCCGCGCAGCACTGTCGCGGTGACCCGTCCCGGCAAGGTCATGTCCTCGTACGGGGTGTTGCCGGCGATGCTCGCCAGGTCCGGCCCGTGCACCGTCCACTCGGTGTCCGGATCGACGAGCACCACGTTGGCCGGCTCACCGACCTCCAGCGGGCGCCCCTGGTCGTCGAGCCCGACGATCTCTGCGGGGCGCTCGCTCATCACCCGCGCGACACCGCGCCAGTCGAGCAGACCGGGACGCACCATTGTCTCGATAACGATGGACAACGCCGTTTCGAGGCCGAGCATTCCGGGACGCGCTTGTGAGAACTCGCAGCACTTGTCCTGATCGGCGTGCGGAGCGTGGTCTGTGGCGACACAGTCGATGACCCCGGACGCCAGTCCCCGGCGCAAGGCCTCGACATCCGAGCGCTCACGCAGCGGCGGGTTGACACGGTTGATGCCGTCGTAGGTCTCGAGCCGCGAGTCGTCGAGCAGCAGGTGATGCGGCGTGACTTCCGCACTGATGGCGATGCCCTGCGAGCGAGCCCATTCCACGAGCGCGACCGTGCCCGAGGTGGACGCGTGACAGATGTGCACGCGTGCGCCGGCGTCGCGCGCGAGAAGCGCATCCCGGGCGACGATGGACTCCTCGGCGGCGCGCGGCCACCCGGCGAGGCCGAGGCGTGCGGCCGTGGGTCCCTCGTGTGCGACGGCTCCGACCGTCAGGCGGGGTTCCTCGGCGTGCTGGGCGATGAGCACTCCGAGCGAGGACGAGTACTCGAGCGCGCGGCGCATGAGCAGCGGATCGTCGACGCATTTTCCGTCGTCGGAGAACAACTTGACCTGCCCGATGCCGGAGGCCATGGACCCCATCTCGGCGAGTTGCCTGCCTTGGAGACCGACCGTCACGGCACCGACCGGATGCACGTCGACGAGGCCGACCTCCTGGCCACGACGCCACACGTGGTCGGTCACGACCGCCGAATCGGCAACCGGATCGGTGTTCGCCATCGCGAACACGGCGGTGTAGCCGCCGCGGGCGGCCGCGGCCGAACCCGAGTCGATCGTCTCGGTGTCCTCGCGTCCGGGTTCGCGCAGATGAGTGTGCAGATCGACGAAACCGGGCAGCAGGATGCGATCGGTGCCGTCGAGGATTTCGACGTTCGCGTCGGCGTCGAGTCCCGGTCCGACGGCGAGGATCTGCTCGTCGCCGAGCAGGACGTCGACCGGATCCCCTTCGCCGTAGAGCCGGACGTTGCGGATGAGCACCTGCGGCGTCACCGGGGTATCTCCTCTTCCGTGGGTGTGTTCCGAAGCGGCGTTCACGACAGGTTGCCTTCCGTACCGACGAGCAGCCGGAACAGCACCGCCATGCGCACGTGCACGCCGTTGCCGACCTGCTGCAGGATGGCGGATTGCGGTGCGTCGGCGACCGGGAACCCGATCTCCATGCCGCGCAGCATCGGTCCCGGGTGCAGGACCACGGCATGCTCGGGAAGCACCGCGGCGCGCTTGGCGCTGAGTCCGTAGCGGATCGAGTACTCCCGGGCCGACGGGAAGAACCCGCCGTTCATCCGCTCCGCTTGCACGCGCAGCACCAGCACCGCGTCGAGTCCGGGCAGTTCGGCGTCGAGCGACTCCGCGACACGCACCGGCCACGTCTCCACACCGACCGGCAGCAGGGTACGGGGAGCGACGAGCACGACCTCCGCGCCGAGCATGCTCAGCAGCAGGGCGTTGGAACGCGCCACGCGGCTGTGCAGCACGTCGCCGACGATCGCGACGCGGCGTCCTTCGATTCCGCCGAGCCGCTGACGCAGGGTGAGCGCGTCGAGCAGCGCCTGCGTGGGATGTTCGTGTGTCCCGTCGCCGGCGTTGATCACGGCCGGACCCGATCCGGACTCGTTGGTCCACTGCGCGATCCGGTGCGCCGCACCGGAGGCGGGATGCCGGACGATGAGCGCGTCCGCGCCGGCGGCGTGCAGCGTCAGCGCCGTGTCGCGCAGCGACTCGCCCTTCTGGACGGAGGAACTGGAGGCCGAGACGTTGATCACGTCGGCGCTCATCCACTTGCCCGCGACTTCGAACGAGACGCGGGTGCGCGTCGAATTCTCGTAGAACACCGTCATAACGGTGCGGCCACGCAGCGTGGGAAGCTTGCGGACCTCACGGCCGAGCAACGCCTGCTCGAAACGTTCTGCTTCGTCGAGAAGCCCTGTCGCGGAATCCTTGTCGAGATCTGCGATGGTGAGCAGGTGTTTCACTGGGTCTTGCCTCCCGAGATCTCCACGGCGTCGCGGCCGTCCTGTTCGGTGAGCAGCACTTGCACGTCTTCGCTGCGCGCGGTGGGAACGTTCTTCCCGACGTAGTCGGCACGCAACGGCAGTTCGCGGTGGCCGCGATCGACGAGCACGGCAAGTTGCACGGCTTCCGGACGCCCGAGGTCGCGGAGCGCATCGAGAGCGGCGCGCACGGAACGGCCCGAGAACAGGACGTCGTCGACGAGCACGACGAGGGTGTTGTCGACGCCGCCGTCGGGCACCGAGGTGCGTTCGAGCGGGCGGTGCGGCTTGGTGCGCAGGTCGTCCCGGTAGAGGGTGATGTCGAGTGAACCGACGGGCACGCGGACACCGGAGAATTCTTCGATGCGGTCGGCGAGCCGGTTCGCGAGAGTGATGCCGCGCGTCGGGATACCCAGGAGGACGACACGCCGCGCTTCGGCAGGGGTGTCGAGCGCGGTCTTCTCGATGATCTGATGCGCGATTCGCGCGATGGTGCGGTGCACATCCGCCGCGGAGAGAAGCTCACGCGCGGGTGCCTCGGCGGGAGACGCAGAATGGGTAGAAGCTGTGGACCCGTCCTCGGACACGGTCATGCAGCGACCTCCTTCTCCGCCTCACTGGACGGATCGTTAAAGGATGCCTGACAGTGTTCGAGCCTAGCAGCGTGCACCTGCCCGAAAGCGCGGTGCGCGGGTGAAGCGCAACACAGGACGTCGACATCCCCGGCGGTGGGAAACGCGGGATGAAAAGCACGTGAGCGGGCTCCGATGGGACGATGCCCACGGGAACCCGCTCAACGAAGGTGGAACCGAAGTGCCGTCAGGACTCGTCGGAGTCCTGCGAGGGCGCCTCGGCGGGCGGCCGGACCAGGGTGGCTGCGGCTGCGGCGCGCACTTGGTCCGCGACCACCACGATCTGGCCGAGTACGCCGTTGACGAATGCCGGCGAATCGTCGGTCGACAACTGCTTGGCGAGTTCGACGGCTTCGTCGACCGCGACGACCGGCGGCACGTCCGTGGCGTGGAACAACTCCCACACCGCGATGCGGAGGATCGCCCGGTCGACGGCGGGAAGCCGATCGAGTGTCCACTCGTGCAGATGGTCGGCGATGACGCGATCGGTTTCGTCGAGGTTGTCGGCGACACCGTTGATGATGGTCTGCGCATACGGCGGGACCGGTGCGACCTGGTCGTCCGCGATGGCGAGTTCGACCCGGTCGGCCGCGAGGTCGGCGGGATGAACGTCGCGTGCTTCTGCTTCGAAGAGCAGATCGACAGCGCGTTTACGGGCCTTGTGACGGGCCCCGAGCTTTTTCTGGGTACCGGACACTCAGGAGTTCACTCGCCCCAGGTAGTTGCCGTCACGGGAATCGACCTTGAGCTTGTCGCCGGTGTTGATGAACAGCGGGACCTGGATCTCGGCGCCGGTCTCGAGGGTCGCCGGCTTGGTGCCGCCGGTCGAGCGGTCGCCCTGGAGACCGGGATCGGTGTGCTTGACGACGAGCTCGATCGTCACGGGCAGCTCCACGAACAGCGGAACGTCCTCGTTCGTCGCGACCTGCACGGCCATGTTCTCGAGCAGGAACTTCGCGGCGTCGCCGAGCAGCTCGGGGCTGATCGAGATCTGGTCGAAGGTCTGCGAGTCCATGAACACGTAATCGGTGCCGTCGTTGTACAGGTACGTCATGTCACGGCGGTCGACCGTAGCGGTTTCGACCTTGACACCGGCGTTCCAGGTCTTGTCCACGGTCTTGCCCGACGTCACATTCTTGAGCTTCGTACGCACGAACGCGGGGCCCTTGCCCGGCTTCACGTGCTGGAACTCGATGATCTGCCAGAGCTGGCCGTCGATCTTCAGAACGAGTCCGTTCTTGAAATCACTGGTGTCAGCCACTTACTTCGCGTCTCCTAGAGTCGGGGAAACCGCCTCAAACGACGGTTAATGTCTTGTCGGTGAGCGTGAGCAATTCCGGAGTCTGCTCCCGCACCACGAGCGTGTCCTCGATCCGCACGCCTCCGCGCCCCGAGAAGTACACACCCGGCTCGACGGTCACCGCCGCACCGGCGACAAGTGTACCGGTCGCCGCCGCCCCGATTCCCGGCGCTTCATGGATCTCGAGTCCGACCCCGTGCCCGAGGCCGTGGAGAAACAGATCCGCATGCCCGGCAGCGGCGACGACACTGCGCGCGGCGGCGTCCACCGCGGCGCACTCCGCACCCGGCGCGAGCGCCTCCCGCCCGGCGCGCTGCGCCCTCAGTACCAGGTCGTACACGTCGCGCTGCCAGTCCTGAGCGTGCCCGAGCACGTACGTGCGGGTCATGTCGGAGTGGTATCCGCCCACCTGGGCGCCGAAGTCGAGCTTGACGAAATCTCCCGCCGCGAGGACCGCGCCGGTGGGCCGGTGGTGCGGGACGGCCGAGTTCTCGCCCGACGCGACGATCGTCTCGAACGAGATGCCGTCCGCGCCGTGCTCGAACATGCGCCACTCGAGATCTCGCGCGACCTCCTTCTCGGTACGTCCCGGACGCAGACCGCCCGCCTCGATCAGATCGGCAAGTGCGCGGTCGGCGACCGCGCACGCCTCACGGAGCAGGCCCACCTCGTATTCGTCCTTGACCATGCGCAACTCCTCGACGAGTCCCGGCGCAGGGACGAAACGGGTGGCGCTCCCGAGCCCGTCCCACCGGAAACGCTCGTCGACGGTGACGACGTGACTTTCGAACCCCCAGGTCGCGGGGGGCTCGGTCGCGGCGGCGACGAGATGCGCAGCGGAGGCCCGCGCGATGTCCGCCCGCAGGTCCGGAACCTGGGCGGCGACCTGGGTCACATACCTGCCGTCCGTGCTGATCACGGTGCGGCTTTCGTCGGAGTCGTCGTCCGTGGCGACGACGAGAGCGGCATTCGAACCGGTGAAGCCGGTCAGGTACCGGATGTTGAGAAGGTCGGTCACGAGCAGGGCGTCGAGGTCGCGCTCGGCGAGCAGGGCACGCAGTGCGCGACGACGGGAGGCGTGGTCTGCGGACATTCGCCCAACGTACCCCGCGTGCCGGTGTGGGACGAGACACACTTTCCTGCCCGAAGCCGTTACTCTCGGGTACATGAAACCGTGGTTGGTTCGCGGACTGGGGCTTTCCCTCGTCCACGTGATCGTGCGCGCACTACTCGGTGCCGCCCTCATGCAGTGGCCGTTGCAGGGATCGATTCTGCGCTGGCTGGGTCTGGCCGTCGTCATTCTGGCGGCGGTCGTGTGGGCCGGCATCGACGGAATCCGCGACCGGAAGGCGTACCCCGACCCGGACGACGGGGAGGACCTGACGATGCGGTGGCTCGCGGCCGGCGCCGTCACCGGCATCGTGGCCGGGTTCCTCACCTGGCTCGTCGATACGCTGACCGCCATCCCGATCGGCGTGAAGTCGCTTCTGTTCGAACTGACCTCCGGTGCCGCGTTCACGGTGCTCCTGGTATTCCTGCCGGCGATGGCCGCAGTGACCGCCGGCCGATTCTTCGCCGGTCGTGGCGAGAAGACCGACGAGAGCGACCGGACAGCGGCTCGGCAGCAGCGCGAGCCGGCCACGGTTGCGAGCGCGCCGGCCGCCGACCTCGCCTGGCGCAACGACGACGCACCCACCGAGGTGTTCCCCGCAGTCGACCCGCACGCGCCACACCCCGAGCGCTGACCTGCCGGTCGCCCTCCCCGGGGCCATCGGCACGATCGCCGCTCACGCCGCTGTAGCGTCGACCCCATGAGCAAGATGGACGAAGTGGGCGAACGCGACGCGTGGCGATGCTGGCTGTGTGACGAGCCGGTGGATGCCACCATGTCGGTCAACGATCCGCGCGGTCCGAGCGTCGACAGCATCACGACGGCGAAGAAGGGTGCGAAGGGCGGCCAGGAACGACTCGCGCACCGGGCGTGCAACACCAAGAAGGGCGCGGTCAAACCCGTCGTGCCGTGGCCCGATCACCTGTTCGTCGTCGATCCCGCCCCGATCATCGGTGTGGTCGAGCAACTCACGCGCAAGGGTGGCCGCGTCGCCGTCGCCCGCTGCCCCAGCAAGGCCGACGCGATCGAGGCCGGTGACTGGCTCGTAGACCGGCTGTCGCGACTCGCCCCGGGACTGTCGGTCACCACGCGAATCGACGCCGGTGGCGGCGGATTCCTCCTGGTACTCACCACCTGACCGGCACTGCTGCATATTCCTCAAAAGACCGTATCGCTCCCTATTGACATCACAATAGGGAGCGATACGGTCTTTTCGTGGAAGAAACGTTGCTCTCCGTCGAGCAGGTCGCCGAACGCCTCGGCCTGCACGTACGCACCGTCCGGAACTACGTCCGCGACGGCAAGCTTCCCGCGGTGCGCATCGGCAAGCAGTACCGCATCGCACGCACCGACCTCGACGCCTTCACCGGCAGGGCGGTACCGGCGCCGCCGCGCGAAACGGTGCGAAGACAACGCCACACCGACGTCTCGAGCATCGTCGACATCGATGCCGTGAGCCCGGAGACTGCACACCGCCTCACCACGGTGCTGACCGCCGCCGCGGGCACTCGCGACGCCGGACCACCACTGCGGATCGACACCGTCTACGACGAGGAACGCGGGCGCATGAAAGTCGTCGTCCTCGGAGGGCTCGCCGACACCGCCCGGCTGCTCGACTACATCGAAGGGATCCTCGCGTCGTGAACTCCATCTACAAGTCCGCCACCGCCGCCGAGCAGGTGCTGCAGCGCTATCGCGAGCACCTCGCGACGTGGCCGGTGCCCTCCGAGCACGTTCGGATCCCGACCGACGCAGGCGAGACCTTCGTGGTGGCGTCCGGCCCGAAGGATGCGCCTCCCCTCGTATTGCTGCACGGCGCCGGCGCGAACACGTCGACGTGGCTCGGTGACATCGCCTCGTGGGCCGGGAGCTTCCGCACCTACGCCGTGGACCTGGTCGGTGAACCCGGACTCAGCGCGCCGGCGCGCCCTCGGCTCGACACCGACGAGCCCGCCCGGTGGCTCGACCAGGTGCTCGACGGACTGGGTATCACCACGTGCGCGATGGTCGGCATGTCGCTCGGCGGATGGAGCGCGCTGGACTACGTGATCCGGCGACCCGGCCGCGTGACACGCCTGGTTCTCCTCTGCCCCGGCGGCATCGGCCGCGCCACGCCCCTGCGCATGCTGCCCGCGATGGCGACGCTGCCGCTCGGACGGTGGGGCCGGCGGCGCGCCGTCGCACGGGTCACGGGCCTGACCGGCCCCGAAGTCGCCCCTGTGCTCGACGACGTGGCACAGATGTTCGGCGCGTTCCGGCCCCGGACGGAGAAACTCCCGGTATTTCCGGACGACGCGCTCGGTACCGTGACCGCGCCCGTCCTGGTGGTGGTGGGCACACGGGACGTCATGTTCGATTCCGGCGAGACCGCAGAGCGCGCACGGCGCTCCTTCCCCGATGCGGACGTGCAGGTTCTGCCCGATACCGGTCACGCCATCCTCGGGCAGACCGACCGGATCCTCACTTTTCTGAGCCCCTCGCGCACCGATACGCGGTGAGTTCGGGGCGCGTCGCCGGTCGGAACACAGGTGACCTTCGCACAGAGGAGATACCGATGACCGACATGATCGATTTGTCCGTAGCGACACGCCGCATGGACCGGGTTCTCGACGGGATCGGCGACGAGCATCTGCTCGCGGCCACACCGTGCACCGAGGCGACGGTCGGGATGCTCGTCGACCACGTGCTCGGGCTGACGCTCGCCTTCACCGCGGCGGCGAGCAAGGACTTCGAGGGCCTCACCGACGCGCCGCCGACACTCCCGACGGGTGAGCTGCCGGGCGGCTGGAACGATGTTGCTACCGCGAGACTGAGCGCCCTCGCCGACGCGTGGCGTGATCCCGATGCGTGGGCGGGCACCACCCGCGCGGGCGGCATCGATCTCCCGGGCGAGATCGCCGGGCTCGTCGCACTCGACGAACTCGTCGTGCACGGCTGGGACCTCGCCGTCGCGACCGGGCAGCCCTATGCGTGCGAGCCCGACGAGATCGCCGCGTGCCTCGCGTTCGCCGGAACCGTGTCCGACGAACAACGCACGGAGGGTGCGCTGTTCGGCCCCGCCGTCTCGGTACCGGGCGACGCGCCCGCCCTACACAGGTTGCTCGGACTCACCGGCCGCGATCCGTCCTGGGCTCCGCCGGGCTGAAGGGGGTCAGCCGAGCGAAACCGGCGAGGCGTACTCGTCGACCGGCAGGCTCCCGACCACGACGGCGGTCACCTTCGAACTCTTCAAGGTGAGGCTGCCGCCGTGGTTGTCGAGGAACGCGGTGTCGGCGGCGTCCCGGCCGGTGGCGATCCGCACGAGGGACGAGCGCGGGGCCAGCCGCGTCGGATCCACGACGCACCAGGCGCCGTCGACGTACGCCTCGGTGACGGCATGGAAGTCCATCGGGCTGCAGCCGGGAGCGAAGACGGAGACCAGCCGCGCGGGAATGTTCACCGCCCGCAACAGCGCGATCGTCAGGTGCGCATAGTCGCGGCAGACCCCGGCACCGGCGAGCAGGGTGTCGGCGGCGCTGTCGGTACCGCGGCTGGCTCCCGGCGTGTAGATCAGGTGCTGCTCCACGAACTCCACGATCCGCGCGAGCGTCTCGGCATCCGGTTCGGGAGACCCGAACCGCGACGCGGCGAACCCGAAGAACTTGTCTGCCTCCGCGTACCGGCTGGGGCGCAGATACATCGACAGGTCGGCCTCGGTTACCGGTGTCGAGGGGAACGAACCGTTCACGGTGGCCGAGTAGTCGACGGTCACCTTGCCGGGTGCGCAGTCGAGCATGTGGATTCTGGTTCCGTGCTCGACCACGACCTCCCGGGCGGTGATCTCGTCGTCGTTGTGGACGACCCGCATCGACTCTCGAACCTCGGCGTCGTCCGGGTTCGCCACAGCGATCTTCATTTCGATCCGGGTCGGCTCGGTGACTTCGAACTCGAGCGCGGCGGCGACTTCACGTTTCATACGACGATCGTGCCACCCGTCGCTCTCGGGCACCGAACCGCTAGAGCAGAACGGTCCCCGCGTCGGCCGAACCTTGGCGTGCCACCTCGGAATACGCGGCTACCAGCAAGGCCGGATCCGGTCCCTCGAGCCGTCCGGGCTTCGCGAGACCGTCGAGCACGACGAAACGCAGCAACCCCGCGCGGTTCTTCTTGTCGCTCTGCATTCCCTTGAGGAGATCGCCGAACGCGTCGGGATCGTAGGTGGTGGGCAGCCCGACGGATTCGAGGATCGTCCGATGACGCTCCGCGGTGGCATCGTCGAGCCGGCCTGCGAGCCGCCCGAGTTCCGCGGCGAACACCAGACCCACCGACACGGCGGCGCCGTGACGCCAGCGGTAACGCTCGCGCCGCTCGATCGCGTGCCCGAGAGTGTGTCCGTAGTTGAGGATTTCGCGAAGATCGGCTTCCTCGAGGTCGGCCGCGACAACCTTCGCCTTGACCTCGACGGAACGACGGATCAATTCGGGAAGCACCGTACCGAGCGGATCGACCGCGGCTGCCGGATCCTCTTCGATGAGGTCGAGAATCACCGGGTCTGCGATGAATCCGGTCTTGATGACCTCCGCGAGTCCGGCGATGATCTCGTTGCGGGGCACCGTTTCGAGTGTCGCGAGGTCGACGAACACCGCCGACGGTTCGTGGAACGCCCCGACGAGGTTCTTGCCCGCCTCGGTGTTGATCCCGGTTTTCCCGCCGACGGCGGCGTCGACCATCGCCAGCAGCGTCGTCGGTACGTGGTAGACCCGCACCCCGCGCATCCAGGTCGCGGCCACGAACCCCGCGAGGTCGGTGGCTGCTCCGCCGCCGAGGCTCACGATCGCGTCGGACCGAGTGAGGCCGATCCTGCCGAGAACCTCCCAGCAGAAGCCTGCGACCGCGAGTTCCTTGCCGTCCTCGGCGTCCGGGATCTCGATGCGGTGGGCGTCGATTCCCGTCTCGGCGAGCGCCTCCCGCACCGCCTCGGCGGTCTCGGTGAGCGTGGGCTGATGGAAGATGGCGACGGTCCGGGTGCCGGACAGCGCGCCGACGAGGTCGCCGAGCAACCCACGTCCGATGACGACGGGATAGGGATGAGCTGTGTTGACGTCGATGCGTACCGGTTCGGTCACGGTGTGGTGCTCCGATTCTCTGGAGTGGTCTGGACGGCAGCGGCATCTTCCGCCGCACCGAGTTTGGCGAGGACCTGCTGGACGACGCGGCCGGGGCTGCGACCGTCGGTCCGCACCCGAATGGTCGCCGACTGCCGGTACAACGGGCGTCGGCGGCGCATCAGATCGCGATATTTCTGGGCGGGGTCTCCCCCGTTGAGCAGGGGCCGCGAGGTGTTGTTGCCGGTGCGCCGTAACCCCTCGGCCACGCTGAGTTCGAGATACACGACGGTATGCCCGGCCAGACGTTGCCGCGTTCGGTCGGACAGGATGGCGCCACCGCCGAGCGAGACGATGCCGTCGTGCTGAGCGAGTGCCTCGGCGACGACCTTCTCCTCGATCTGCCGGAACACCGGTTCGCCGTCCTGCTCGAAGATCTCGGGGATCGTGCGGCCCGTGGTGCGTTCGATTTCCGCATCGGTGTCGAGCAACGACAGGTCGAGCGCCTGGGCGACTCGTCGGCCGATGGTCGACTTGCCGGCCCCGGGCGGACCGATGAGCACTGCACGCGGCGCCATGCCTCTACCGCGGCGGGCGCGCCGCAACACCTTTCAGGTAGTGCTCGATGTTGCTCACCGTTTCCGGGAGCGAGTCTCCGCCGAACTTCTCCAGGGCGGCTTGCGCGACGACGAGCGCGACCATCGCTTCGGCGACGACGCCCGCGGCCGGGACCGCGCACACGTCGGAACGCTGGTGGATGGCGACCGCTTCGTCACCGGTGGTCATGTCCACGGTCGACAGTGCCCGCGGGACCGTCGAGATGGGCTTCATCGCGGCGCGTACCCGCAAGGTCTCGCCGTTGGTCATGCCACCCTCGATACCGCCTGCGCGGTTGGTGGAACGGAGCACACCGTCGGGCCCGGGGCGCATCTCGTCGTGAGCGGCGCTGCCGCGTCGCCTCGCAGTCTCGAAGCCGTCGCCGACCTCGACACCCTTGATCGCCTGAATTCCCATGAGTGCCGCGGCAAGTCGCGAGTCGAGGCGATCGGCTCCGCTGACGAACGATCCGAGTCCGACGGGCAGACCGTGGACGACGACCTCGACGATGCCGCCGAGCGTGTCGCCGTCGCGCTTGGCTGCTTCGATCTCGGCGATCATCGATTCCTCGGCGGCCTTACCGAACGCGCGCACCGGGCTCGCGTCGATTGCCGCGAGATCGGCGGCTCCGGGCTCGGGGCCGACGTACGGCTCGGAGGCGCCGATGGAGATCACGTGAGAGACGACCTCGGCACCGAATGCCTGCCGGAGGAAGTTGCGGGCCACGGTTCCGGCGGCGACTCGCGCCGCCGTCTCGCGCGCGCTGGCACGTTCGAGCACCGGCCTCGCGTCGTCGAATCCGTACTTGAGCATGCCCGAGTAGTCGGCATGACCGGGTCGGGGGCGCGTGAGCGGCGCGTTACGCGCCTGCCCTTCGAGCAGCTCCGGGGCCACGGGGTCGGCGGACATGATGGTTTCCCACTTGGGCCACTCGGTGTTGCCGATCTCGATGGCGATCGGGCCACCGAGGGTGCGCCCGTGCCGGACACCACCGATGATGGTGACCTTGTCGGCCTCGAACTTCATGCGAGCGCCACGGCCGTAACCGAGCCGCCTGCGCGCGAGCTGGTCTGCGATGTCGTCCGATGTCACCTCGACAGAGGCGATCATCCCCTCGAGCATCGCGACGAGGGCGGGACCATGGGATTCTCCGGCAGTTATCCAACGCAGCACCCCGTCATCCTTCCACGCGCGCCGCCCGCGCGGTGACGCCACCCCTGGTCATTGCTCCACGCAGAATCCGAGCAGCGCAGCGGCGCACATCGACGGCCCGTGCGGCACCCCGGGCAGTGCACGCTCCGCACGCGGAGCCCGGCGACGCACGACTCCGAGGACCGCCACGACCAGCACGGTCAGCACCGACGGGAGCAGTGCCGCGACGAGCCACGCCCGGGTGCCGGCGACGGCGGTGGCGGCCCCCAGCGCAACTGCGAGTTTGACGTCGCCGGCTCCCAACGACCGCGGGGATGCCAGGTGCACGACGAGCATCGGAGTCGTCATCAGTGCGGCGCCCGCCAGCGCCGCGGCGCCGTGGCCGGTGAACCAGGCGACGGAAACTACCCCTGCGCCACCGCCGAGGGTGAGGATGTTCGGCAACCGCCGGACCAGGATGTCGACCGTGGCCAGGCCGACACTCCACCACCCGAGAAGTGCGAAGGCGAGCGCGGCGGGGGCTGTGCCGCCGAGGGTCGCCACGGCCCCGATCACCGCGCACGCGATCTCACAGATCCCGGCTGCGGGCACCCTGCCCGCCAGTCGTGCTGCCAGCGCGTACACCGCCGAACCCACCGCGGCACCCGCGACCACACCCCCGATGATCGTCACGGATGCCAGCGTGCCGCGGCGGACGGCACACCCGGCTCCGGCCGACATCGTCGTCGGCACTCCGGGGAGAAACACGCGCCCTGTGGACAAACTCGAACCGCAACCGGCCAGGCCACGCAGTCCGGCCGGCAGGCCGAGCTCGGACGGGTTCAGTCCGCGCGGTCGGCGCGCGCCAGCATGTCGTCGAGTTCCTCGACGTCGAGGGTGTCGGCGGTGACTTCCTTGCGCCCGTTGTAGACGTCGCGGTCGATCTCGTCGTCGGCGTTGGCGACCAGCATCGCGACGAAGGTGTCGCCGTTGACGTTGAGGAACGTCCGGAAGATGCCGGTGAACCAGTCGACAGCGATCAGCAGGCCCACCGCCTCGAAGGGCAGACCGAGCGAGGTTGCCAGGAACATCGCCACCACCGGGAAACCTCCGGGCACGGTGATGGTGCCCATATTGAGCAGGATCGCCAGTCCCATGCCGAGAACGATCTGTCCGACGCTCAGGTCGACATCTCCGGCCTGGGCAAAGAACATCACGACGATCATGTAGTTGAGGACGGCGCCGTAGGAGCCCATCGTCAGTCCGACCGACAGCGTGAAGTTCGCGATCTTCTGGCTGACGCCGACCTTCTCCACCGTGTTCTTGAGAACCGTCGGAAAGGTCACCGCCGAACTGGTCGTGGTGATAGCGATCGCCGTCTGCTCGGCGAGCTTGGACGGCAGCTTCCACGGGTTCAACCCGGTCCGCACGCTCACCACCACGGTGAAGAACGCAAACAGGATGAGCACGCCGAGAAGCGTGGTTCCCAGGTACTTCAGGCCGGTGGTCACGACCGAAAACCCCACATCCCCCGCGAGGGAGGCCAGCAGGCAGAAGACACCGACGGGGGCGACGTACATGACCAGCCGGATCATCGTCAGCACGATCTGCTGCACCTGATCGACAAACGTGAGGACGCGATCGTCACCCGACTTCGTGATGTGCTGGCGCAGCGCGAGACCGAATAGCAACGAGAACACGATGATGGGAACCATGGTCGCCGTCGACATCGCGTCGAAGATGTTCTTCGACACGAAGTTCACGACGGTGTCCTGCCAACCGAGGGCATCGCCGGCAGACGCCTCGAGCGCCGAATCCAGCTCGCCACCGAAGACCATGCCGTCACCCGGGCGGATGACCGAACTCAGAACCCAGGCCAGCACCGCGGCCACCAGGGAGAACCCGATCATCCATGTGAAGGTCCGGAAGGCGATCTTGCCCGTCCCGGCGCCGCTCATCGATCCGGTTGCCACGATGACCGACGCCATCACCAGCGGAACGATGGACATCTGGATCAACCGGATGAACATGTCGCCGACGAACTGCAGATTCGCAGCCCATTCTCCGACGATCAACCCGAATGCCAGTCCCGCGACGGCAGCGAGTCCGATGTGGACTCCCGAATTCTTCACCAAGTTCATCGAATCTCCCGACTCCGTGCCTCGGCCACGTTCGAACAGAACGAACGTGGCCGCGCAAACGTAAGCGGCGCTCACGTCGTCGGAGTTGCCTGCGCATTACGGCGTCGTTGCGGCGATCGGGGTCCGATGTCGCCGGAGCCGACCGGCACTTCGTCGAACTCCGACCGGAAGTTCCGGTGCAGAATCGGCGGACTCTGCGAGCATCGACAGGGAGCGCTTGCCGATCACCGGAAGGAACGCTGGATATGGAGCTTTCGTCGGTCCTCGAGCACGTCGGTTCTGCGATCGACGTCGTGGGTGTCGCGGCCATCGTCTTGGGAGCCGCGTCCGCCACGTGGACCGCGGTGGCGGCTCGGGTGCGCTCCCCCGGAGTCGCCGTCTACGAGCAGTACCGGCGCAGTCTGGGACGGTCGATCCTGCTCGGTCTCGAGTTCCTGGTGGCCGCCGACATCATCAAAACCGTGGCGGTGACCCCTACCTTCACCTCTGTCGGGGTTCTCGCGCTGATCGTCCTGATCAGAACGTTCCTCAGCTGGTCGCTGCAACTCGAGATCGACGGGCGCTGGCCGTGGCAGCGACGTACGGAGGGGGAGGTGCCTGTCACTCCCCCGTCCGGTTGACGCCGCGCCGGCCCAGTCAGTCGCCACTGCTGCGGCGCCGCCCGAGCTCGTCGTGCCGGCCCGACAGATAGGCACGCTCGACGCTGTTCGCGGTGCGGGTCGCGGCCTTCTCGTACGCGACCGCCGCGTCTCGCTGCCGGCCGAGACGCCGCAGAAGATCCGCGCGCGCCGCATGGAAGACGTGGTAGCGGTCGAGGTCCAGTTCGTCGACGATCTGCAGGGCCACCTCGGGCCCGTCGGTCTCCGCGAGGGCGATGGCCCGATGGAGCGCCACCACGGGCGTGGGATGCAGCGCGAGAAGGTGGTCATAGAGCTGCACGATCTGCGACCAGTCGGTCGCAGCAGCGGTCGCCGCGTCGGCGTGCACGGCAGCGATTGCGGCTTGGAGCTGATACGGACCGGGCCGGTTCAGTTCGATGCAGCGCCGGACGAGGACCTGTCCTTCCCGGATCAGGTTCCGGTCCCAGCGGGTGCGATCCTGGTCGGCGAGAAGCACCATCCGCCCGTCGGCGGTGGTCCGTGCGGCGCGACGCGACTCGCCGAAGAGCATCAACGCCAGCAGTCCCGTGCTTTCGGGGTCGTCGGGCAGGAGTTCGATCAACTGCCGGAGGAGCCGGATCGCCTCGGCACTGAGGTCGGTATCGCCGAGTGTTGCTCCCCTCCCGGCGGTGTGCCCCTCGGTGTAGATCAGATAGAGCACCGCGTGCACCGCGCCCAGCCGTTCCGGAAGGTCGGCCGCGGACGGCGTGCGGTAGGGAATCCTGGCGTCGCGGATCTTCGCCTTGGCCCGTGAAATACGCTGCGCCATCGTGGGTTCGGGAACGAGGAATGCGCGCGCGATCTGCGCGGTACCGAGACCGCCGAGCAGGCGGAGGGTCAGTGCCACCCGGGTCGCCGGGGCGAGCGCGGGATGGCAGCACGTGAAGATCAGTCGCAACCGGTCGTCGGGCAGGCCGGGTCCGGGGACACCGTCGTGGACGTCGCCCTCCTGCACGCCGAGAAGCCTCGCTGCGTCGGCGTGTTTCGCGTCCCGCAGGACCTCCCGCCGTGCGTGGTCGATGGCGCGGCGTCGCGCGGTGGTGATGATCCACCCCGCCGGACTCGGCGGGATCCCCTCCCCCGGCCAGCGGTTCACCGCGACGGTGAACGCCTCCTGCACCGCGTCTTCGGCGAGGTCGAGGTCGCCGAAGACGCGGGTGAGCACCGAGACTGCACGTCCGTACTCGTCGCGGAAGATCCGTTCGATCTGTGTAGACGTCACCGACATCGGAGTCAGCCGCACGATCCCCACTGCAAGGGACGCACCTCGATCGGCAGCGTGGTGGCCTCGGCGAGTTTGCGTCCCCAGACGAGTGCAGCGTCGAGATCCTGGGCCTCGATGACGTCGAAGCCTCCGAGGTGTTCCTTCCCTTCGATATAGGGCCCGTCGGTCGTCACGACGCCCTGACCGCCGGCCCGGACGACGGTCGACGTGCTTGCCGCGTGAAGGCCTCCGGAGAAGACCCACGCTCCGGCCTCGCGCAGTTCGCGTTGGAGGACCTCCAGCTTCCGCATGATCGGCTCGAGTTCCTCGGGCGGCGGCGGATCGCCGTCGGGCTGATAGATGCTGAGCAGGTACTGGACCATTGCCGAATCCTTCTCGAGGTGGCCGGCTGTTCCGGCCGTTCATCTACTACACGAACGATAGGCGGCAGATTCGACATCCGGCCGAGAAGACGAACGGTTAAGTGGGCACGAGGACGACTCATTCCGCCTAGCGTGAGGTCATGGAGTGGTCGAAGGCCCTCGGCATCCCGGCTGCGGCCCTGGCCGCGGTGGCGTCGTACGACATGCTGCAGCGGAAGCACTCGCTGTTGCGCAATTTCCCGGTCGTCGGGCACGGACGACATCTCCTCGAGGCCGTCGGACCGGAGTTGCGGCAGTACATCATCACCCGCAACGACGAGGAGCGTCCGTTCACCCGCGACCAGCGCCGATGGGTGTACGCCTCGTCGAAGCAGGAGAACAACACCTTCGGGTTCGGCACCGACAACGATGTGGAATACACCGACGGATACACGATCATCAAGCACCGCACGTTCTCACAGGTCCCCGCGTCCGGCGCGCCACACAGCGGTGAGGCACTCGAGGTGCCCTCGGCGAAGATTCTCGGCGGACCACGAGGCCGGGCGAAAGCGTTCCGGCCTCGTTCGTTCGTCAACATCTCGGGAATGAGCTTCGGGTCCCTGTCCTCGGCCGCGGTCACCGCGCTGAACAAGGGAGCCGCGTCGGCCGGATGTATGCACAACACCGGCGAAGGTGGGCTCTCGCGCTATCACCGCCACGGCGCCGACCTGATCTTCCAGATCGGTACCGCCTATTTCGGGTGCCGCGACGAAGAGGGCCGGTTCGACCTCGACCGCCTCGTCGCACTCACGGAGTCGGCGCCGGTCAAGGCCATCGAGATCAAGCTGAGCCAGGGCGCCAAACCCGGGCTCGGCGGCCTGCTGCCGGCTACCAAAGTCACCCCCGAGATCGCCGAGATCCGCGGCGTCGCGATGGGCCACGACGTGGTCAGTCCGTCCCGGCACACTGCTTTCCACGACGTCGACAGCATGCTCGACTTCGTCGAACGCGTCGCCTCGGAAACCGGCCTTCCGGTGGGAATCAAAGCGGCCGTGGGTGATCCGACGTTCTGGCACTCGCTCGTGGAGTCGATGCGCAGCGGCGAGCGGGGCGTGGACTTCGTGACCATCGACGGCGGCGAGGGCGGCACCGGCGCCGCTCCGCTCGTCTTCACCGACGCAGTGTCGTTGCCGTTCCGGAGCGGCTTCGCGCGGGTCTATCGTCAGTTCGCCGAAGCAGGCCTCGCCGACGACGTCACGTTCATCGGATCGGGCAAGCTCGGCATGCCCGACAATGCCGTGGCCGCATTCGCCCTCGGTTGCGACATGCTCAACGTCGCCCGTGAACCGATGTTCGCACTCGGCTGCATTCAGGCACAGAAGTGCCACACCGACACCTGTCCGACCGGAGTCGCCAGCCACAATCGATGGCTCGAGCGGGGCCTGGATATTCCGTCCAAGGCCGACCGGGTCGACGGCTATCTGCGGGCGCTACGGCGCGACGTCCTCAAAGTGGCCGAGGCGTGCGGGGTGGCACATCCGAGCCTGATCGGTGCCGACGACGTCGAAGTCGCCGACGGCAACCGGCATTCGGTGACCCTCGCCGAACTCTACGGTTACCGGACGGACTGGGGGCTGCCGAGCCCCGCAGGTCGCGAGGCGATCACCCGGATCATGACGGCCGGCGAACCCGAGGCCTCCGGCGGCGCGGGGTCGCCCGGGGCCGCGACGAAACCCCCGGGAACCTAGCGGGCCGAACGGTAAGTCGCCGGTAACCGGTGCTCGGTGCCGCTGCGCGACCCCTCCGCCGGTCTCAGGCGTAGTCCAGCCCCACCGCGCGCGCCATGGCTTCTCGGGGTGCGGGCCGGCCGGTGAACTGCTCCACCTGCCCGAACGCCTGGTTGAGGAGCATGTGCAGTCCACTGATGACCACCGTCCCGCGGGCCTCCGCCGCCGAGGCGAGCGGCGTCGGCCACGGATCGTAGATCGCATCGAGAATGTACGGAGCGCGGGCGAGTGCGTCGGCGTACGGCGCTGCCGCAACAGCGGGCACGGTGCTCACCAAGGCGTCCGCCTCCGCGCACATCTGTCCGAGGCCGGGAGCATCGAACGGCACCCACCGGGCCTCGATGTCGTCCCCGAGACAATCGAACGTGGCCCGGGCGCGACCCTCGTCGCGCGCGACCACCGTCACGCTGCGGACACCGAGGTCGGTCAGTCCGACGAGCGCGGGACGCGAGGTGCCGCCCGAACCCACCACGACCGCGGATCCACCCCTCAGGTCGCGTACCCCGCCGGAGCGCAGCGCTCCCGTGACGCCGTCGACGTCGGTACAGTCCGCGCGCCACCCTCCGGGGACCCGCACGAGGGTGTTCGCCGACCCGATCGTCACGGCGCGCTCGGTGCGCTCGGTCGCGAATTCCAGGGCAGCGAACTTGCCGGGCATCGTCACCGAGACACCGACCCACTCGTCCCCGAGACCCGACACCAGACCGGGCAGTTCCTCGCCGGTGCACTCGATCCGGTCGTAGGTCCAGTCCGTCAGCCCGAGCGCCCGGTAGGCCGCGAGATGCAACAGCGGGGATTTCGAATGTTCGATCGGCTTCCCGAGGACCGCGGCCCTGCGGGCCACCGCGTTCAGATCATCTGCCACTGTTGAGAATTCCGCTTTCCAGAGCCTTCTGCGTGTTGACGAGGTGTTCTTCGTAGTTGTTCGCGAACAGGGTCGTGCCCTTCTCGTCGATCGTCACGAAGTAGGTCCACTCACCGGGTTCGGGGTTCTCTACCGCTTGGAGGGCGCCGATGCTCGGCGACGAGATCGGTGTCGCCGGCAAGCCCACGCTCGCGTAGGTGTTCCACGGGGTCACGAGTGCCCGGTCCGCGTCGGTGGTGGCGAGTTCCGTTTCGTCGAGTGCGTAGTTCACCGTGGAGTCGAACTGCAGCATCTGCCCGATTTCGAGGCGGTTGAGAATGACGCGGGCGACCTTGGAGAAATCGGCAGGCAGCGCTTCCCGCTCGACGAGCGACGCAGCGACCAGCAGTTCGTAGGGGGTCAGCCCGACCTTCGCGGCAGCTGCGGTGATACCGGTCTCGTCGTATTTGGCGGCGCTCGCGGAGACGAGGCTGCGCAGCACCTCGACCGGTTCGGCGCTCGGGTCGATATCCCAGCTTCCGGCTGCGATCAGCCCTTCGAGCTGGCGTGCCCGGTCGGGGACGTTCGCGACCGCTTCGCGGGCCCACTCCGGGACTCCCAGAGCTTCGAGGTCGGGGCTCGCGCCCGCTGCTTCGAGTTCCTCGTAGGTCAGGCAGGTCGGCGTGCCACCGTCGTCGTAACAGCTTGCTTCGGAGATGAGCGTGTAGATGCCCTTGCGCACCGCGCCGGTATTGACGTCGCGGATGTCGTGAAGCTGCCGGCCCTCGGAGACGACGAATGCGCCCACGCGGCTGGTGCCGCTCACCAGCGCCGTAACAGCGTCGACCGCCGGGACGTTGGTCGGCACCCGGTAGTAGCCCGGGTGCAGGGCGTTCATGCCGGAGTTCTGCACGGCGGCTTCGTAGAACGCCGCGGAACTGGCGACGACGCCCTTGTCCACGAACTCGGTACCGATCTCCTGTGCCGTGTCTCCCGGCTGCACCTGCACGACGACCTCGGGCCCGGCAGGCCCGGTGAAGTCGGGTGCGGGATCGGGCCCGGCAAGCTTGGTGTAGGCGAAGTAACCACCGCCCACGAGGACGACGAGCACCAGCGCCGCGGCAAGCGACCCGAGGATGCGTCCGCGCTTCTTGCGGGCGACGGCGCCTCCGGTTCGTTTGCCCCGGGGCGACGGCGCGCCGACAGCCGCGGGTACTGCGCGTGTCTCGGCGTAGTCCTCGTCGTCGTACGCGGACGAGTCGTAGTCGTCCTCGTCGTAGTCGTCGTACTCGTCGCGCGGGGCGGCGGCGGAGTCGCGGCCCGGGGCGGCTGCGGGGTAGGGATTGTTCCCGTCCCGAGGCGCGGGGTGGCGGCTGTAGCCGTCGCCGTCGTATCCGTCTCCGGTGTCGTCGTAGGCATCGCCGGTGTTGTCGTAGCGGTACCCCTCGCGCTGTGCGTAGGAATACCCGTCGGCGTATTCGTCGTCGGCGTAGCCGGGTCGTTGTCCGCTCTGCTCGGGCGCATAGCCGGAGCCGGGTGCATGACCGGGAGGCGGACCGTCGAACGCGCCCTCCTCGAAATGCAGCACGTTCGTCTCGTCGTCGTCCGGCGAACGCGTCGGGTGCGGTTGCTGCGGTGGAGTGTCGTAGCGGTAGTCGCCTTCGCCATGCCGATCCGCCGGTCCCCTGTAGCTACCGGCGTACGGGTCGGAGAACAACCCCTGCCTTGTGGGTTCGGAACGGTCGTCGGACTGCCCGTGCCGGTTCACCGGCTTCCCCCGAGGTCTCCGTCGGCTTCGTTCACTGCTGCGCTCCGCTCGTCCAACCAACCCTGCAAAATGGCCACGGCCGCGGCCTGGTCGATCACCGGCCGCGCGCCCCTTGCGCTCACCCCGCTCTCGCGGAGGGCACGCGCCGCAGTGACCGTGGTGAAACGTTCATCGGCCATGCGCACGGGAACGTCGGGCAATTGCCTGCGAATGCGGCGAGCGAAGTCGCTCGCCAGTTTCGCGGCCTTGCCGGGCTCACCGCGCAGCGTCTGCGGCAGCCCGACGATAACCTCCACGGCCTCGTATTCCATAACGATTTGGACAATGCGCCGGATATCCGGCGCGTCGGGACCGCGGTCTTTCGAGCGCGGCACGGTCTCGACGGGCGTGGCGAGGATGCAATCGGGGTCGCTCGAAGCGACCCCGATCCGCACGCTCCCGACATCGATCCCGATTCGTCGGCCTCGGCCGGGGTCGTCGGCCCCGGGTCGATCCGGGCCCGGCAGGTCAGCCACGCTCAGCCGGCCAGCTCGCTGAGCCGGGCGCGGAAGGCATCGAGTGCGGCACGGATGCCGGACGGATCCGAGCCCGCCCCCTGTGCCATATCGGGCTTGCCGCCGCCGCGTCCGCCGATCGCGGGTCCGAAGCTCGCGACGAGATCGCCGGCCTTGATGCCCATCGCCTGCGCGGGCTTGCTGGTGGCGACGACGAACGGAACCTTTCCGTCGGCACTGCCCAGGAGCAGCACGACAGCGGGCTCGGAGCCCAGCCGGCCGCGGATATCGGATGCCAGGGTGCGCAGGTCGTTGCCGGTGACGCCTTCGGGTGCCGCCTCGGCCACCACGAGCAGGTCGCCGATTCGCTGCGCCTTGCCGGCGTAAGTGCCCGCTGCCGCCGCGACGTTGGCCGCCTTCGTCTTCTCCAGTTCCTTCTCTGCCGCCTTGAGCCGCTCGATCAGCGACTCGACGCGTCCGGGCACCTCCTCGGAGGGAACCTTCAGCGTCGACGACAGGCCTGCGAGCAATGCCCGTTCCTTCGCGAGGTGGCGGTAGGAATCGAGTCCGACGTAGGCCTCGACCCGGCGCACACCCGACCCCACCGACTGCTCACCGAGGAGCGTGACGGTCCCGACGTGCGACGAATGCTGGACGTGGGTGCCGCCGCACAGCTCCATCGAGAAGGGGCCACCGATCTCGACGACACGCACCTCGTCGCCGTAGTTCTCGCCGAAGAGCGCCATCGCGCCCATCTTCTTGGCCTTGTCGAGGTCGGTGACGAACGTGTTGACCGGGTAGTTCGCTGCGACCGCCTCGTTGGTGACGACCTCGATGTCCTGCTTCTGCTGCTCCGACAACGCACCGGGCCAGGAGAAGTCGAACCGCAGGTAGCCGGGCTTGTTGAGCGAACCGGCCTGCACGGCGTTGGGTCCGAGGACCTCCCGCAGCGCGGCATGCACGAGGTGGGTGCCGGAATGGCCCTGTGTCGCGCCCTTGCGCCATTCGGGGTCGACCTGCACGAGCACCGCGTCGCCCTCGGTCACCTGTCCTTCGACCACGGTGACCTTGTGCGTCCACAACTGCTTGGCGATCTTCTGGACGTCGTCGACCTTGATCTTCAGACCCGGCCCGGTAATCGTTCCCACGTCGGCGATCTGGCCGCCCGACTCCGCATAGAGAGGGCTGCGGTCGAGGATCAACTCGACCTTCTGCCCGGCGGATGCGGTGTGCAGGCGTTCGCCCCCGGTGATCACGGCGAGCACGTGCGCCTCGGTTACGAGTTCACCGAAGCCGGTGAACTCGGTGGGGCCGCGGTCGAGGAGTTCCTTGTAGACCGTCAGGTCGGCGTGCGCGTGCTTGCGGGCACGCGCGTCGTCCTTCGCGCGCTGGCGCTGTTCCGCCATCAGCGACCGGAAGCCGTCCTCGTCCACGGTCAATCCGGCCTCGGACGCCATCTCGAGCGTGAGGTCGATGGGGAAGCCGTAGGTGTCGTGGAGGGTGAATGCGGCGGTTCCGCCGAGCACGGTCTCGCCCTGTGCTTTCGCGGCGTCGACCGCCCCTTCGAAGAGCTTGCTGCCGGTGCCGAGCGTCTTGAGGAACGCGGTCTCCTCACCGACCGCGACCGTCTCGATGCGCGAGAAGTTGGTCGCGAGTTCCGGGTAGGACGGCGCCATCGTGTCGCGGACGACGGTCATGAACTCGGCCATCGTGGGACGGTCGGCGCCGAGCAGACGCGCCGAGCGCACGATCCGGCGAAGCAGACGACGCAGAACGTATCCACGGCCGTCGTTGCCGGGGTTGACGCCGTCGACGATGAGCATCGCGGCCGTGCGGGCGTGGTCGGCGATCACCCGGAAGTGGACGTCGTCCTCGTGCTTGGCGCCGTACACCGCGCCTGTCAGTTCGGCGGCCTTGTCGATCACGGGACGGAGCAGATCGGTCTCGTACACGTTCTCGACGCCCTGGAGCAGGAACGCCACCCGCTCGACGCCCATACCGGTGTCGATGTTCTTCTTCGGCAGCGGTCCGAGGATCGGGTAGTCGTCCTTGGAGCGGCCTTCGCCGCGCTCGTTCTGCATGAAGACGAGATTCCAGATCTCGATGTAGCGGTCTTCGTCGGCCTCCGGGCCGCCCTCGACGCCGTACTCGGGGCCGCGGTCGTAGAAGATCTCCGAGCACGGGCCGCACGGGCCGGGGATTCCCATGGACCAGTAGTTGTCCTTCATGCCGCGCCGTTGGATACGGGCCTCCGGCACGTTCATCTTGTCGCGCCAGATCGCGAACGCTTCGTCGTCGTCGAGATACACGGTGACCCAGAGCTTTTCCGGATCGATGCCGTAACCGCCGTCGTCGACGGAGCCGGTGAGCAGCGACCACGCGAAGGCGATGGCCTCTTCCTTGAAGTAATCCCCGAACGAGAAGTTGCCGGCCATCTGGAAGAACGTGTTGTGCCGGGTCGTCTTGCCGACCTCTTCGATGTCGAGCGTGCGCACGCACTTCTGCACCGATGTCGCACGGGTGTACGGCGGGGTCTGCTGCCCGAGGAAGAACGGCACGAAGGGAACCATGCCGGCATTGACGAACAGGAGATTCGGATCGGCGAGGATCAGCGACGCGCTGGGTACCTCGGTGTGGCCGGCCTTCACGAAGTGATCGAGAAAGCGCCTACGGATCTCGTGGGTCTGCACGTCATGGTCCTTTGTCGTGTGACGGTTCCGGGAACTGCCCGGTGTGGCCTGCCGGCCGCGCGAAACGGCCATCGTTCAGCTTAACGTCCCGGCGCAACCGGCTTCCGGTCGGTACGACGGGCGTCACGCCCGCCTACCGCTCGCCTCGCACGATGCGGCGGAGCTTCGGCACCCGCGACGCCAGTTCACGTTCGGCTCCGTGGTTGGTCGGCCGGAAGTAGTCGACCCCGACCAGTTCGTCGGGCGCGTACTGCTGGGCGAGCACGCCGTCCGGATGGTCGTGCGGGTAGCGGTACCCGACGGCGTTGCCGAGCTTCTGCGCGCCCTGATAATGCCCGTCACGCAGGTGCGCGGGCACCATCCCGGCCTTGCCCGCTTTGACATCGGCGATCGCCGCTCCCAGCGCAGCGGTGACCGCACCCGACTTGGGGGCTGTCGCGATGTGGATGGTGGCCTGGGCGAGAGCGAGCTGAGCCTCGGGCATCCCGACCTGCTGCACGACGTGTGATGCGGCGACGGCGGTCTGCAACGCGGTGGGGTCGGCCATTCCCACTTCCTCGCTGGCCTGGATCATCAGGCGCCGGGCGATGAAGCGGGGGTCCTCCCCCGCGACGATCATCCGCGCCAGGTAGTGCAGGGCGGCATCGACGTCGGAGCCGCGCAGCGACTTGATGAACGCGCTCGCGACGTCGTAGTGCTGGTCACCGTCGCGGTCGTAGCGCACCGCGGCCCTGTCGATGCTCGACTCGACCGTGGACAGATCGATGACGGCGTCGCCGTCGCCGGCCCGGTCCGACGCCGTCTCGGCGGACGCCTCGAGCGCGGTGAGCGCGCGTCGCGCGTCGCCGCCTGCGAGACGTACGAGGTGATCGAGCGCGTCGTCGGTGATGTCCACCACGCCACCGAGTCCGCGTTCGTCGACGCGGGCGCGTTCGAGCAGTTGCCGGATGTCCTCCGTGCCGAGCGGTTGCAGTTGGAGCACCAGCGAGCGCGACAGCAGCGGAGCGACGACGGAGAAGGAGGGGTTTTCGGTCGTCGCCGCGACGAGCAGCACGATCCGGTTCTCCACGGCGGCGAGCAGCGCATCCTGCTGGGTCTTCGAGAACCGGTGGACCTCGTCGATGAACAGCACCGTCTGCTCGCCGTGGGCGAGGCGGCGGCGCGCCACATCGATGACCGCACGCACGTCCTTCACACCGGCGGACAGAGCCGAGAGCGCTTCGAACCGCCGGCCTGTCGCACCGGAGATCAATGACGCGAGCGTCGTCTTCCCGGTCCCGGGCGGGCCGTACAGCACGACGGACGCCGCGCCCGAACCTTCCACGAGGCGTCGGAGCGGAGCGCCGGGTTCGAGCAGGTGCTGCTGGCCGACCACCTCGTCGAGACTCGCGGGACGCATGCGGGCGGCGAGCGGAGCGGAGGGCCCGGTCGGCGCTGCGGGTGCGCGGCGTATCTCCGGTTCGGGTTCGGGTTCCTCTGCGCGGGGCGCCTCGAAGAGGGCGTCCGGTTCTGCCGAAGGATCCTCCGCACCGAATACGTCACTCACCACTCCGACGCTACAAGCTCCCACCGACCGTCGCGGTCGCAGTACCCGGTGAACAAGCGGCGACATTTCGGTGCATATCTGCCGTTTGCCCTGAATCGGGACCCTCGGCATGGTCAGATCGACGCCGTGCCCCTACTTCGTGTGACGCGTCGAACACTCCTGCGAGCCGGCGCGGTGGTCGCCGGCACGTCTGCCCTGGCCGCGGCGACCGCTCCCGGCGCGTCGGCGGCTCCGCCTGTCTTCGCACACGGCGTGGCTTCCGGTGACCCGCTTCCCGACGCGATCGTCCTCTGGACCCGCATCACTCCCACACCCGATGCGGTCCCCGGCTCGGGCGTGGGCCCCGCGACCACGGTGCAGTGGGAGATCGCCCGGGACGCCGACTTCTCCGACACGGTGGCCTCGGGATCGGTGTCGACGACAGCCGACGCGGACCACACCGTGAAGGTCGATGCGACAGGCCTGGCCGCCGACACGGAGTACTACTATCGCTTCCTCGCCGGCGGGGCCGTCTCCCCCACCGGGCGCACACACACCGCACCGGCCGCCGACGCGCACGTCGAGCGTCTCCGGTTGGGCGTCGTGTCCTGCGCGGACTGGGAGGGTGGCTACTTCGCGTCGTACCGGCATCTCGCCGCACGCGGCGACCTGGACGCGATGGTGCATCTGGGCGACTATCTGTACGAGTACGCGGCCGGCGAGTTCCCCGTTTCGACGGGATCCGAAGTACGGGCGCATCGTCCGTCGCACGAGATCGTCACCACCGCCGATTACCGGATGCGGCACGGCCAGTACAAGACCGACCCCGATCTGCAGCGGCTACACGCCCTCGTGCCGTGGATCGTGGTGTGGGACGACCACGAGTCCGCGAACGACGCGTGGTCGGGCGGTGCCGAGAACCACGACCCGGCGACCGAGGGCGACTGGGCCGCGCGCAAGGCCGCGTCGGTCCGGGCCTACTACGAATGGATGCCGGTCCGGAGGGAAGGCGATCGTCTGTACCGGCGGCTCCGGTTCGGTGACCTCGCCGAACTGTCGATGCTCGATCTGCGCACGTACCGTTCCGAGCAGGCTCGGCCGGTAGACGGGAAGACTGTCGACGAGCCCGGCCGCACCATCACGGGCAAGGACCAGATGGCCTGGCTCACCGCGGGCCTGACGAGTTCTCCGACTCGATGGCAGCTCGTCGGCAACTCCGTGATGTTCGCACCGCTCCTGCTCCCTCCCCTCGACGTGCGCACGACCGGTGCGCTCACCGCACTGCTCGGTGCGCCGTCGAACGGGGTGCCGTTCAGCACCGACCAGTGGGACGGGTACCCGGCCGACCGTCGGCGTCTGCTCGACGCGATCAGCGGCGCGGGACGACGCAATGTCGTGTTCCTCACGGGCGATATCCACACGTCGTGGGCGATGGACATTCCCGCCGATCCGGCCGCCTATCCGGGTGCGGGCACCGTCGCCACCGAGTTCGTGGTGCCGTCGGTGACGTCGGCCAACATCGACGAGTTGCTGGGGGTCCCGCCGCGCACGGCATCACCGGCGCTGGAGGAGGTCGTGCGGTCGACCAACCGGCACGTTCGGTTCGTCGAACTGGACTCGCACGGCTTCGGGGTGCTCGAGGTGACCCCGGATGCGGTGCAGATGGAATGGTTCTTCCTCGGCGACCGTACCGACCCGTCGACCGGCGCACGACGAGCAGCGGGCTTCCGTGTGCTGAACGGCACCGCATGCGTCGAACCCGTACCGCCGGTGTAACCCGGACTGGTGGGCGTCAGGCCGCTTCGCGTGCCTCGAGCTGTTCGAGCACCTCGCGCGCATGTCCGGCGACGTCGTCGTGGCCGGTGTCGGCCGCGAAATCCGCGAGCAGCATCCAGCGGGAACGCAGTGCTTCGATTCGCGGCACCGACAGTTCGTGCTCGCGTACCGAGGCGATCCGGGCGTGGTCCTCGGGCAGGAAGAGATGGGTGCTGAGCCAGACGCACGCCAGCAGCGCGTCCAGAAGGCGTTCGGCCAGCACTTCGTCGTAGGCCAGGTGCGGCCACATGCCGACGACCTCGGCGCGCCACGCGTCGGCCATCGCCCGCATCCGCTCCACGGTCATGGGAACGGCACACACGCACAGGGGGAAGGACGTCAGGGCGAATGCGATATCGAGGGTCGCGTCCCGGAAGCCTCCCCACTCGTAGTCGAGGAACTGCACGCCGTCGTCGCCGACGACGATGTTGTCCGGGCACAGGTCCGACGGGCTGAAGGCCCGGTGACGACCGCCGGTGAACAGCTTTGCGGCGCGTTCGGCCCGTTCCCGGACCGAATCGGGCACGGTGAGACCGAAATCGGTACCCAGCAGTTCGGGCACACCGCGCACTGCGTCGATCGCCTGTTCGGACACCGTGTCGGCGACATGCGAGACGTCGGCGCGGCGCAGCAACGCCGCGAAGTCCTCTTCTCGTCCCACGGTCGCGGCGTGCATCCGGCCGAGAGCCTGCGCAAGCGCCATGAGCGTGTTGCCGACGGTCTCGCTGTCACCACTGCGCATCAGGGTCGCGAGAGGGGTCGCGTCGCCGAGATCGCTCAGGACGAGCAACCGGGTCGCGAAGTCGTACGCGAGCAGTTCCGCACCGGGACGGTGGTCCTTGGCGAGGGCGGTCGCGAACTGGTAGGAGACCGCTTCGCGCAGGAACGCGATCTGCTCGTCTGTCGCGGAACCGTGGAGGTCGACGTGGCCGGCACCGCGCGACGGCGGCACCTGCTTGAGCACGAGTGTGCGCGGCAACGAGAAGGGGTTCGCGGCGACCCGCACCCGGAGAACGACCGACCTGCCACTGCCCCCGAGGTCGACGGGATCCGCCAGTTTGACCGGCGCCCCGGTACGACGAGTGAGCAGCTGCTCGGCTGCCTGCACTACCTCTGACACGGGGTCCGCCAATGTTGCAGTCATCACGAACCAATCTACAGGTTCCCGGTCACTAAATGGGCTCGCAGAAGACCTCGGTCACTCAGGACCTTCGATGGTCACGCGCGAGAGGGCACATCCGCTTTGTCCGGACCTGCACCGTCCGGGCAGCACATCGGGTATCTCACGAGATCGACGACCGGGTGCCCGCGGAGGTGTTGCCGATGTCCACGGGGTTTCGATCGCCCTGATCGGAACGTCCTCCCGCAGCGGAGAATTCTTCGTCGATCGGCGCGACATCGACCGATACCTCGATCGTGCTGTCCTGCGCTTCCGTATAGATCACGCCCCGCAACGGCGACACATCCGCGTAGTCACGTCCCCACGCCACGGTCGTGTACCGCTCGTCGCCGAGTTGATCGTTCGTGGGGTCGAAGTCCAGCCACGTGCCGTCCGGTAGCCACACCGACGCCCACGCATGCGTCGCGTCCACCCCGACCATGCGTTCCTTCCCGGGCGGCGGGTCGGTCGCGAGATATCCGGAGACGTAGCGTGCTGCGAGCCCCTGGGAGCGCAGGCAGGCGATCGCCAGGCGCGCGAAGTCCTGACACACACCCGATCCGGCCGCCAGCACTTCCGCAACGCGGGTGGACACGGATGTCGACCCCGACCGGTAGGTGAAGTCCGTGAAGATCCGGTGTGTCAGGTCGACGATCGCCTCGGCGATCGGCCGCCCGGCCGTGAACGTCTTCTCCGCGTAGGCACGCACGTCGTCGTCGATCTCCGGCGGATGCACGTCGAGTACGAAGTCGACGGCCAGCGCACCGGCGGGGCCGGCCGGGCGGGCCGTCTCCCACGGCGCCAGACACGCCGGCGTCCGCAACCGCCCCGGGTGCGGAGGTGAGACCGCGACCTCGGAGCGTCCGACCACTTCGAGCACCTCGTGCGTGTCGGTGACGTGGAAGAACAGGTCGCGGTTGCCCCACAGGTCCGCGCCGGTGGACATGTCCGCCGGCGCGGGACTCACGGTGACCTCACTGGAGAGCACCTGCTGCCGGTCGGTTTCGCGGGGAAGCAGGTATCCGCGTCCGTAGGAGGAGGTCACCGCGCCCGAATAGCGGTAGGTGGTGCGGTGCGTGATGCGGTACCGCCGCACACCGGGCTCGCTGGATCCGTCGGCGACTGTCATGGCAGGTCTCTCCGCTCTGTGCCGCCCCACAGGGGCCGGGTTCCGCCGGGCAACGACAGCGGTCCCTTCATCAAGACGACGGCGAGTTCCGTCAGCCCGGCGTGGGTGGAGTCGAGCAGGCGCGCGAACTCCGCCCGGACACCGTCGGTGACGGTCTCGAGGTCGGACGGGTCGCAGCGGCGCAATGTCGCGAGGAGTTCGTCGACGAGCCGTTCCGGCAGGGACGAGCCCGACGAGTGCGGCAATGCCACCAGGTTCTCGCGCAGCCGGTCGAGGAGGTACGCGAGCGAGCGCGGATTACCCGGATCGAACAGGAGCAGCTGGGCGACGGCGGCGACCCGCACCGTGGTGTTGCGTCGCCGGAACGTCACCGAACTCTCCGCCGCGGCGAGCACCGACTCCATGAGCGCGCGTTCGGTGGGCCGGGTGTGCTCGCGGGTCAGGGTCGAGGACAGCAGCGACACCAGCGCCAGGCCCCGCTCGAGGCGTTTGCCGATGTCCATCACGTACCAGCCCAGATCGCGCACCATCGATTCCGCGCCGAGGCCGGACAGGGCGAGCATGCCGTTGAGCACCGCCGACTGGGTCGCGCCGAGCTGCGCGCCGTCGTCTTCCGGATCGACCGCGAGGTCGTCGAGGGCGCGCTGCACGTCGGCCAGGACCGTCCAGGTGTCGTGCGAGAGCTGGTCGCGCACGGCGCGGGCGGCGCGCTCGAGCCCACCGAACGACTGCGCCAGCGAGCCCGGCCGCGCACGATCCACGGTGAGGGCGCGGAACTCCGCCACGACGTTGCGATGGTCGTCCACCATCGCGACACCCTCGCTGAGCTGTGAGGTCGCGACAAGTGTTCCGAGCAGAACAGGCAAGCAGTCGCTGCCCTCGAGCCACGGCCGGTTCCGGTAGTCCTGGTAACGCTCCCTCATCGAAATGAGCAGTCGCGCCGTATCTTCCGCGCGCTCGCTGTAGCGGCCGATCCAGAACATGTCGTTGAGCACGCGCGGCGAGGCCACCACCTCGGTGGAAGGCGCCGCGAAGCGCGGCAGCGATTCCGGAGCGGTAGAGCCCGCCGCGTCGGTGGTGGCGCCACCCGCGACAGTCCGTACCCAGACATCCTTCGCCGCCACTCGCGGTTCGGTTTCCGGCGCGGCGCCCGGTACCAGCACCTCACACAGTCCGCCGGGCATCGGCGTGTATCCGACGCGCTGCGCAACGGTGAACAACCGAAGACTCACGGGAGACGCCGTCACGGCCGTTCCGTCGAGGCTGGGCGCGTGGGAGTACTCGACACGTTCCTGCGCCACCCAGTTGCCCGGTTGCGCCTTCACGCGGGCGAGCAATTCCTTCCGCTCCGCGGCGGTCAAGGTTTCGCCGACAACGGTTTCCGCGGTGACGGTGGAGCGCAAGACCAGATCGGGAAGGCGCGAGGTGAGTTCCGAGAGTCCGGAGGCGGTTCCGCCCCAGTGGGTCTCCTCCGATTCGAGCAGGAGGTCCTCGTCGAGCAGCGCTCGGGCGAGTGGTCGAAGGTATCCCGCGAGCGCGGGGTTTTCGAGGACTCCGCTGCCCAGCGGGTTGACCAGTGACACTCCACCGCGACGAACGACTTCCACGAGTCCGACCACGCCCAGCCTCGAATCACGCCGGAGGTCGAGCGGGTCGGCGTAGTCGGCGTCGATGCGCCTCATCACCACGTCGACGCGGGTCAGCGACCCCAGCGAACGCATCCACAGCCTCCCCTCCCGCACGGTCAGGTCGGCCGACTCGACGAGCGGCACGCCCAGCACGCTCGCGAGATGCGCTTGGTCGAAGGCTGTTTCGGATTGCGCACCCGGACTGAGCACCACCACGAACGGGTCCTCGACTCCGCTGGGCGCGACATCGCGCAGCGCGAGCCTGAGCGCGTGACCGAACGGTGCGAGGGGCCGCGGGCCGGCGGTGGTGTAGATCTCCGGCATCGCATGGGCGACGACCCGACGATCCGCCATCGCGTAGCCGAGACCGGACGGCGCCTGGGTGTGGTCGCGGATCGCACGGAAGCTACCGTCGCGATGCCGCGCCACATCCACCGCGTGGATGAAGAGTTGATGCGGCCCCGGAAGAGTGACTCCGTGAGCCGCTCGCAGGTATCCGGGATGGCCGAAGACCAACTCCGGAGGCAGCAAGCCCGTGGTGAGTGTGCGCTGCGGGCCGTACAGGTCTGCCAGCAGTGCGTCGAGCACGCGCGATCTCTGCACGAGCCCTCGTTCGAGGACCGCCCAGTCGTCTGCGGCGAGAACCAGGGGTAAGGCGTCTACTTCCCAGCGCACCGGGCCGGTCGGTTCTCCGTCCGGGCCCACCGAGTCGACCGGGTTGTAGGTGATGCCGTGATTGTCGACCAGGGTGCGTACACGTCGCCGGTAGCGCTCGAGCACCGCGGGCGAACGGCCCTCGAGCACCCCGGCGAGTTCGCTCCAGTGCTCCCGGATCTCACCGGAAGCGGTGTGTAGCTCGTCGTACTGCGGACTGAACGGGGTGTCGTACTCCCCGACCGGATCCGCCTCGGCCACGTCGTGCATGAAGCGCCGCCCTCTCGATCTTTCCGTCGGCGCACCGTCGTTCACGACTCGCTCGACCGTCGCACCGGCGACGGGTCAACTCTGCCAGGTGGAGTTGCTCAACGTGTATTCGCGGCGGACCCGGCGGCGTGCGGGGTGCCGCACGTCACTGCTCCGGGACCGAAGGTGACTATGCCGGCGACTTGTGGGTGACCTTGCTGAAGCTCTTCGCGGTTGCGCGGTCCACGCCGGCTTTCACCATGCCGAAGATCAAGCCCTGCAACGCGGCTGCGATGAGCACGTCGCGGGTGCTCTGTGACAGGTCTTGTGGTTCCGGCTTCGGGCGATTCTGCCCCACTCGCTTCCACACCTGCTGGAAGACCGCTCCCGCGAGCACACCTCCCCCGACACTCGCCGCCAGGGCAAGGGGCTTGTACATCATCACGCTTGCGTCGGGCATGTGCAGGTTCCTCCTCCGGTGCGGTGCCGACGGTGGCACCGCGATCTCCCGACCGAGGTACCCGCCTGCTCCGGGGCGCAAACGGCGACCACGACGACGCCGAGAGCGCTCGCATTGTGAGCGGCGGGTTCGTGGAGGGGTTTCGAGTCGGCGTTGGATTCGGTATTTCTAGGACTTCCGTCCGATTCGAACTCCGCCGGTCAGAGGAAAACTGCCCCCCCAGAGAAAGCGGAGGCCGCACGCCCCTCAGGACGTGCGGCCTCGACCCAGCCGGATCAGCCGGTAGCCGAATCAGCTCTTGGCGGGAGGTGCAGCCTTGTCCGCCTCGGGTTCGGGCTTGTAATCGATACCCGACTCCTTACGCTGCTCCGGAGTGATGGGCCCCGGAGCGTCCGTGAGCGGATCGACTCCCCCACCCGACTTCGGGAACGCAATGACCTCGCGGATCGAATCCATCCCGGCGAGCAGAGCGGTGATGCGATCCCAGCCGAAGGCGATGCCGCCGTGCGGGGGCGCGCCGTACTTGAACGCGTCGAGAAGGAAGCCGAACTTCTCGTTCGCCTCCTCCTCCGAGATGCCCATCACCTTGAACACGCGTTCCTGGATGTCGGGACGGTGGATACGGATCGAACCGCCGCCGATCTCGTTGCCGTTGCACACGATGTCGTACGCGTACGCAAGCGCCGATCCGGGGTCGGTGTCGAACGTGTCCATGAATTCAGGCTTGGGCGAGGTGAAGGCGTGGTGCACCGCCGTCCACGCCGAATGCCCCAGTGCCACATCGCCGCTCGCCGTCGCGTCTGCGGCCGGTTCGAACAGCGGCGCGTCGACGATCCACACGAACGCCCACGCGTTCGGATCGATCAGGTCGAGCTTGCGGGCGATCTCCCCGCGTGCCGCGCCGAGGAGTGCACGCATCGGCTTGGTGGCGCCGGCGGCGAAGAAGATGCAATCGCCCGGCTTCGCGCCCACGTGTGCCGCGAGTCCGGCGCGCTCGGTGTCGGTGAGGTTCTTGGCAACCGGACCGGTGAGTTCCCCGTCCTCCCCCACCAGCACGTACGCCAGACCCTTGGCCCCGCGCTGCTTGGCCCATTCCTGCCACGCGTCGAGCTGGCGTCGCGGCTGGCTCGCGCCACCTTCCATGACGACCGCACCGACGTACTCGGCCTGGAAGACCCGGAAGGTGGTGTCCTTGAAGAATTCCTTGCACTCGACCAGTTCGATCCCGAATCGAAGGTCGGGCTTGTCCGACCCGAAACGACGCATCGCATCCGCGTACGTCATCCGCGGGATCGGCGTCCGGATCTCGTAGCCGACGAGACGCCACAGTGCTTCGAGCACGTCTTCGGCGAGCAGGATGACATCGTCCTGCGTCACGAACGCCATCTCGATGTCGAGCTGGGTGAACTCGGGCTGCCGGTCCGCACGGAAATCTTCGTCGCGGTAACAGCGGGCGATCTGGTAGTACCGCTCGATGCCGCCGACCATGAGCAGCTGCTTGAACAGCTGCGGGGACTGCGGCAGTGCGTAGAAGTTCCCGGGCTGCAGGCGGGCGGGTACCAGGAAGTCACGGGCGCCCTCGGGCGTGGAGCGCGTCAGCGTGGGGGTCTCGACCTCGACGAACTCGTGCTGGGCCAGCACTGCCCGTGCGGCGGCGTTGACCTTGCTGCGCAGCCGGATGGCCTTGCCCGGGCCTTCCCGGCGCAGGTCGAGGTAGCGGTACTTGAGGCGGGCTTCCTCGCCTGCCTGGTCGTCGAGCTGGAACGGCAGCGGAGCGGACTCGTTCAGCACCTCGAGTTCGGTGGCATTGACCTCGATGGCGCCGGTGGGAATCTCGAAGTTCTGGTTTCCCTCGGGCCGCATCTCGACCACGCCGGTGACCTTGACGCAGTATTCGGCGCGCAGACGGTGCGCCTGTTCGAGCACTCCCGGGTCGCGGAAGACCACCTGCGCCACCCCCGACGCATCGCGCAGGTCGATGAAGATGACCCCGCCGTGGTCGCGGCGCCGAGCGACCCAACCGGTGAGGGTGACAGTCTGCTCGGCGTGCTCGGCTCGCAACGAGCCGGCGAGATGGGTGCGCAGCACGGAAGTCCTTTCGAAACGACAGCGACGGGTTCGTCGGGTGTAATCCTACGAAAGACAAGAACAGGGCGGGCACACGCATGCCGAATCGCCTCGTGACAAGCTTGTGCGACTTCTGGGCACTGCGACGAGAGAGCGATGCGATGACCTTCAACGAGGGCGCACGGATGAACCCGGGCCGAGTCCGTACCGGGGGCGGCGGACGCGGCGGCAAGATCGCGCTCGGCGGCGGCACCGGCGGCATCCTGATCCTGATCCTCGCGCTGCTGTTCGGTGGAGATCCCGGGTCGCTGCTCGGCTCCGGCGACCCCGGCGAGTCCACCGGGTACGGGGCAGGCGGCACCGTCGAAGGATGCGAGACGGGCGCCGACTTCAACGCGAAGGTCGACTGCCGCATCGTGGGCACGGTGGGGAGCCTCGATCTCGTGTGGGATGAGAATCTCGCTCAGCAGACCGGAGTGCCGTACGTGCAACCCGAGGTCGTGCTCTTCGCCGGCGCGACCTCGACAGGCTGCGGCAATGCCACCAGCGATATCGGCCCCTTCTACTGCCCGGCCGATGAGACGGCATATTTCGATACCAGTTTCTTCGACGACCTCGTCACCCGCTTCGGCGCCAGTGCCGGACCACTCGCGCAGGAGTACGTGGTCGCACACGAAGTCGGGCATCACATCCAGAACCAGCTCGGTGACCTCGGACGTGCGCAGGCAGACCCGCGCGGGCCGGAGTCCGGTGCGGTGCGCACCGAATTGCAGGCCGACTGCTACGCAGGGGTATGGGCGTACTACGCGGACACGATGCCGGATCCGAACACCGGGCAGCCGTTCCTGTCGCCACTCAGCGACACCGACATCCGCGACGCCCTGTCGGCGGCGTCGGCTGTGGGTGACGATCGGATCCAGTCCGCCGCGTCGGGTCGCGTCAACCCCGAAGCGTGGACCCACGGTTCGTCGGAGCAGCGCCAGAAATGGTTCCTCGCCGGCTACCGGACCGGACAGGTCGACGCGTGCGACACCTACTCGGCGCGCGACTTGGATTCCCCGGACGCGTTGCGCTGACCGGAGACGCCGTTGCGCACCGTCACCGTCATCTGTGCGCGATCGGCGTCGAGGTCGGCCAGCCGCCGCA
The DNA here is from genome assembly GCF_012843405.1 of Rhodococcus sp. BL-253-APC-6A1W. Taxonomy (NCBI): domain Bacteria; kingdom Bacillati; phylum Actinomycetota; class Actinomycetes; order Mycobacteriales; family Nocardiaceae; genus Rhodococcus; species Rhodococcus sp. BL-253-APC-6A1W. The sequence goes on along the minus strand of NZ_JABAFB010000008.1, from coordinate 56,698 downwards.
TGCGCAGTGACACCGGCCAGCGCCCGGGACGCCGTGCCTTGAGGTAGAAGATCCGGTCGATCGACGCCCCGGGAAACGGATTTTCGGAGGGCACGCACCGGACGTCGTGCAGCACCAGCCCCGCACCCACCCGGTTGGTGAACCAGCAGTAGTCGCGGGAAGTGTTCTCCTTCAAGTGCAGTTCGACCATGTCCCCGACATCGACGGTCACATCGTGCGGGCCGGTGCTGATGTGCTTCATGATCTCAGCGTACGAGGTCCTTGTGACGCAGACCACTGTTCTCGCGAGTACCACCGGTTCCGGAACCGGATGTGTGGCAACGCACTCTCGCGGGCACCCGACCGAGATGAACGACGAATCACTCGGCATCACACGTACGGACGCGGAGGTCGGCGGGTATCTGCTCGCCCTCGCGGACGGCAAGGCATACAACGAACTGACCGAGGCCGTCGGCGCGCTCATCTCGAGCACCGATTCGCGCCCGCCTCCCTACAACGGCGTCTACCGGTGGGTCGTCAGCAGCATCGCGGACGTTCTGGTGAGCAAGCTCGGACCGGGACTACGCGGCGACGAGGGTGTCGCTCTCACGATCCGCACCACGGGAGGCGCAGAGGTCGACCTCAGCAGCCTCGAAGAACCTGAATCGAGCGTCATGAAGGCCGTCGCCGACGTGCTCGCCGGTGGCGCTTCCGAAGCACGTGTGAAACTGGGTCCCGTCGGATTGGGCATGGACTGGATGAGCCGACTCGAGATGCTCGTCGAAGCGGTGCTGTGGCTCGACAAGCTTCTCGACGCCCCCGCCACGAGCACACCCGACACCCTTCCCTGGTGACTCCACACCACTGGAGCCGATTCCGGATCCGGACTGTGATCGGCGCGCACGTGCGCGCCTGAGTGAGACCGAGAATCCTGCCCGGCGACCGAACCGGCGGTCCGCGCCCTGGGGATCCCCGGGATGGACTTCGCCGCTTCGGTCGCCGGCGTGCGACGACGGCGAATGGGTACCGGACTTCGACGAGTCCGATCCCGACCTCGTGCCGGTACCGAGATCGACGCCGAGTTGATGAAGAACGTCGCAGAAATCGGCCAGTTGCGGTTGCTGCGAGCCGCAGTGTCCTGACGCTGCCCGTTCATCCACGTGGCAGTATCCCGGCCATGCATCGCATCGCGTCCACCGGTATCCGGAGCATTCTGCGCTCTGCACTCCGCATCGCCGATTCGGCCGAATCATCGGACGGACAACCCTTCTCGGAACCGGAAATCCTCCTGCCGCATCTGCGGTCCCGCCGGTACGGATGGACACATTTCGGAGTCATGATTCCGGATCTCCCGGAGCCGCACCGGTTCTTCTCGATGATGTCCCTGGTGGGCGCGACGGGATCCGTCGCATTCGACAACGACGACGCGATCGCCGGGAGTCCTCGCCGCAACGCGGCGCTGGTGGCCGGGACCGCGGCGTCCCATCCCGCGCACTTCGGCAACTATGCATTCGGCGACACCTTCGTTGCCGAACCGGACGGCTCACTCGTCCGGTTCGGTGACGACCTGACGCTGACCGGCAGCTACCCGGAGTACCGGCTTGCCGGTCGACTCGGCGGCGTCGATATCGCTTTGCGCCTCACCAATACCGACAAGGTGTCGTGGTTCTTCCGCAACCCGGTCTACAAGCATTTCGGGCTGCTGACCGAGTACGACGGGACGATCACCCATCGCGGGACCACCGCGGAGGTGAACGGGTTGTGTTCCTTCGAATACGGGGCATGCCCCAGCCCGTATCTCTTGCGCGACAGTCCACTACCCGCGGCACTCAAGGCACCGCTCGACTACTTCGTGTACCAGATCGTCAATCTCGATGCCGAAAACCAGATCCTGCTGAGCCGGTACTCCCTCGGCGGAGTCCCGTTCATGACCACCGCGCTGCACCGGTCCCGCGACAGGTACGGCACCCGTTTCGAGAACGTCTCGTTCGAGGTGGTGCGACTGCGTGACTCACCCGAACCGACGCCGTACGGAGTCCCGATGCAGGTACCGGCCGAGACCCGATTCGTCGTCGTGGACGCCGACGGACACGCGTGGCTGGATCTGCACGCGACCATGGATACCGAGTTCACGTTCGGTCTCGGCAGCGGATTCGTCACCGGGTTCGCATACAGGGCGGTGTGGCGAGGAGCCGAGGTCTCCGGACGAGGTTATTTCGAGTTCATCGATCGGCGGTCGCCGGATCGACGGGCTCTTCCAGGCCGCGGGCGCCTCGCCGAATCACCAGTACGGGACACGCCGCATGTTCGGCGACATACGAACTGACCGAACCGAGTAGCAGCCCGGCGAATCCCCCGTGTCCCCTGCTGCCCACCACGACCATGGTTGCGTCGTGGCTCGCCTCGGTCAGGACCTGAGCCGGATTCCCTTTGGCGACGCGCTCGCGTAGACCCGGTGGACGGTTCTCTCCGAACGCATCGGTCAGAGCCGTCCCGAGCACGCTCGCCGCGTCCACGTCGGGGCGGTAGTCCTCGGGATACGCCACGAATCCGTAGGTGTTCGGAAGCTCCCACGCAGTTACGGCGTCGATGCCCGCGCCGAGGCCGGACGCGAGTCGCGCTGCCCATCGGAGAGCATTGATCGACGATTCGGACCCGTCGACTCCCACCACCACTCGCGGAGACTCGTTGCTCGAGGTCATCGTGCGGCTGCCCTTCGTCGCGGTCCTTCGACCGTAATCGAATGCCGTACGCGACCGCAGGCGAACGCATCCGCCTGGTGCAGGCGTGCGTCAGATGCCGGGGATGAACCCCGGATAGACGTAATGGCTGTTTCCTCCGCCCGGCATGGAACTGCCGGTCACGCTGGGTATGTTCGCGGGCAATTTCACGAGCTTGTGCGGGTTTCCGTGCTCGTCGGCTTGCCAGCAGTCGTACGTCACGCCGTGGAATGCGGTGCACACGATTCGCGTGGAGGTCCCGAAAGGCGACGTGAGCCGCTCCCGTGCGTCGAGCGGATTCCAGTAGCCCGGGTCGGTCGGGGTGAGGAAGTTCTTCGTCTCGAACGGCACGAACGGCGTGGGATAATCGGGCATCGGCGGCCATTCGTCGGCGGCAGCGGTCCCCGCCGCGCCCAGGGCGACGGCTACAGCACATCCCACTGCGAGAACACCTCGGGCGACGTATCGCGATACGGAAGTCATCGGATCTCCGTTACTGTCGCTGCCCGCTCGTCCGCCGGCAGTTTCGGAACTGTAGACCGGCGCGGCGGCGATGCGGCCGCGTTTCCGCCATTGGGTCGGATGGTTGTTATCCGTCACTATTCCCGGACCCGCCATTGTTTCCGGATCTGCTCCGGGTCAGTACCAGTCCCGTTCCGACGATGCCGATCACACTGATCGCCAGCGCGACCGACGGCCATCCTTCGGATTGCCAGTACACGTCTTCGAGAGTGATCAGCAGTGCCGCCTCGTCGACGATGAGAGCGAGCGCCACCCCCAACGCGAGACCCATCCACGCTCGCGCTTTCGGAGTCCGGTCGACCAGGCCGAAGATCGCAACACCTGCCAGCAGGACGATCCCCCACAGATACGAGTCGGGCGCCACCGAACGTCAGAGTGAAAGCGACCCAAGCCAGCACAACACCACGACGCGAGGGATCGATCTGTTTCCACCGCCGAGGAACGCCGCGTTGTGGTTCAGCACAGTCCGACGATCGCGTCTCTGTCATCAATCAGTTGTATCGCAGCCGCTCGGGTCGACTCACGTCAGGTTTCCCACCGATCCAGCGCGGACGTTCCGGCACCGGATCGCCGATTCAGGGCGTGCGTTGCCGGGTACGCACCGGCGAGTACCCGCCCATCGAATCAGGAGGACGATGTGTCAACCCATCTGACGGCCGATGATCTGCGCGACCTGCTCAGCTCGTCGTCTCCGGACCCCGTGCTGGTTCTCGAGGAGGGCCGGTTCCACGTCGTGGACGCCGCCGACACCGACGAGCGCCGTCGAGCATTCGTCGTCGTCACGGGAGAGGAACTGCGGCAGCAGTTGCCGCAGGACCGAGAGCACACCGAGACCGACCTCGAACTGGTGGCGAGCACCCTGGAGGCGACGGTCGCACATCTCGGGGGATGACCCGGACGACCGGTTCCCACCGACGACGGAACGGCGAGGGCCCGTGGGTCGAAACCCACGGGCCCTCGCTGCGCTCTACGAGCCCGCTACAGACCGGCAGCCTCAGCCGAACCGGAGAAGAAGTTCAGGGCCTCGAAGAGGTTCGCGGCGGCGCTGAAGAAATCTGCCAGGAAGGCCAAATCGATCACGGTGCTTCTCCTATCAGGCGGTGTACATCGGTCGTATCAGTGACGTCTGCCACTGGCATCCCATTGTTACCGCATTCCGCCTCTTCCGCAGCCTGGGGGGGCGAGATCGACTCGGGGCGAAGGTTATTGCGGGGATTGTCCGGTTTTCAGAGTCGGTGAAGTGCCCCGCGTACTCCGACACGATCGGGTCAGTCGAGATTTCCCGACAGGCGCTCGAGGCGCTCCATGCTCACGCCGTCGAGTCCGACGATCTCCACTCGCTTCCCCTTCTCCGCGTACTTGTGCTGTACGGAATCGAACGTCGCCACGGTCGAGGCGTCCCATACCTCCGCATCGGTGAGATCGATGACCACGTGCTCGGGATCGCCCGCATAGTCGAAGCGGTACACCAGGTCGTTGCTCGACGCCCAGAACAGCTCGCCGGACACCCGGTAGGTGCGAGTGCCTTCCCCCTCGTCGACCGTCTCCACCCGGGTCATGTGCGCGACGCGCCGAGCGAACGCGACCATCGCCGTGAGCACACCCGAAACCACTCCGATCGCGAGATTGTCGGTGACCAGTGTCGCGCCGACCGTCACCAGCATCACCACGGTTTCGCTGCGGGGCATCAAGCGCAACGTCCGCGGTGCGATGCTGTGCCAGTCGAGGGTGGTCACCGCGATCACGAGCATCACCGCCACGAGCGCAGCCATCGGGATGGCCCCGACCACGTCGCCGACCGTCACACACAACAGGAGCAGGAACAAGCCGGCCAGGAACGTCGAGATCCGGGTCCGCGCGCGTCCCTCCTTGACGTTGATCATGGTCTGGCCGATCATCGCGCAGCCGCCCATGCCACCGAAGAGCGCACCCGCCCAGTTCGCAACACCCTGGCCCCACGCTTCGCGGGTCTTGTCGGAACGACTGTCGGTGATCTCGTCGACAAGCTTCGCCGTCATCAGTGATTCCATGAGTCCGACCAGCGCCAGGCCCACCGCATACGGGGCGATGATGGCGAGGGTGTCCATGGTGAAGGGGACGTCGGGAATCATCCACGTGGGGAAGCCTCCGGGCAGCTCGCCCTGATCGGCGACGTCGGGCACGTCGATACCGAAGAGGACGACCACACCGGTGAGTGCGACGATCGCGATGAGCGCGGCCGGCACTGCGGTCGTGAGTTTCGGGATGACCACGATCATGACGATCCCCGCCGCGACCAGCGGATACACGAGCCACGGCACCCCGAACAGATGTCGCAGTTGCGCCGCGAAGATGAGGATCGCCAGGGCATTGACGAAGCCGATCATCACCGATCGTGGGATGAATCGCATGAGTTTCGCGACTCCGGCGACGGCGAGCACGATCTGCAGCGCACCGGCGAGCCAGACGGCCGCGATCAGATAGTCGAGTCCGTGCGAGGCGACGAGGGGTGCGATCACCAATGCAGTCGCACCGGCCGCGGCGGACACCATCGCCGGCCGACCGCCGACGAACGCGATGGTCATCGCCATGATGCAGGACGTGTAGAGCGCGACCTTCGGGTCGACTCCGGCGATCACCGCAAAGGAAACGACTTCGGGGATCAACGCCAGCGACGTCACCAAACCGGCAAGAACCTCGGTCGTGAGTCGTCGAGGCGAGCGGAGAGTGTCGGACACGGTGTGCACCGGAAGATTCTAGGCGCGGCGCGTCCGGACGCCGTGTCGCGTCGCCGTAGCCGACATCGACATATAGGGTGTGATGCAGCGCACGGTCGTAGCCCGCACCACGCAGCCCGATGAACACCCGTGCTCCACAAGCACATCCGAGCGGATTCGATCGTCATCGCGCCTGATCGTCCAGCGCACGTGATCGTCAGCGGGCCCGATCGTCACAGGACCCCGCACGTTCTACCCGCCCCGGCGACCCTCACCGCCGAGAACGCTTCCGTCGCCCCGAGTTCCGAAAAACCCTGTTCCGAAAACCCCGTTCCCGAAAGCCCGAGTCCGAAAGAAGGACGGCATGAGCCACGACAGCGAGTTCACCGGTCCGCTCTTCCTGCAGCCGAGCAACCCGAACGACGAGACAGTGCCCGAATTGGTGCCCCAGAGCCCGCCTCCCGCCGCGCCCGAGTACGAAGGGTTGTTCTCGTCGCGCCCCTGACATCGTCACGTAAATCACACGTCCGCAGGTGCGGTCGCCCCACGCTTCGCGACAATGCGTGCCCCAGGCTGCACGACGATGCGTGCCCCACGGGGAGACGACGACTGCACCTGTGTGCCGACGATCGCACTTCCGGCGCACGGGGAACTTTGCGGCAGGCATATCCGTCTTATCCTGTGAAGACCCTTTGTCCGCGAGTTACCAGAGAGAGCCATGAGTCGCGCCAAGCGCAAACCTCGAAGACCCATCCCGCCCAACAGTGACGACCCCCCTGTCACCGAGCCCCGGATCCTCCCGTGTTGACCGCCCTCGGAATCGCGTTCGGTATCGCCGTCGTTCTGGCCATTACCGCCGTGACCGGCTACTTCGTAGCCCAGGAATTCGCCTACATGGCCGTAGACCGGTCGCGTTTGAAAGCCCGCGCAGAAAGCGGCGACACCTCCGCCGCACGCGCCCTGTCCGTCACACGACGCACCTCCTTCATGCTCTCCGGCGCACAGCTCGGAATCACCGTCACCGGCCTTCTCGTCGGTTACGTCGCAGAGCCCCTCATCGGTAGCGGGCTCGGAGAAGCATTCGGCGGACTAGGAATCCCCACCGCAGTCGGTGTGGTGTTCGGCACAGTGCTTGCCGTCCTTTTCTCGACAGTCATCCAGATGGTCTTCGGCGAACTCGTCCCGAAGAACCTCGCCATCGCACGGCCGGAACCGGTCGCACTGTGGCTGGCACTGTCGACGACGATCTACCTGAGGCTGTTCGGCTGGCTGATCCGGCTGTTCGACGCTTCGTCCAACCTGCTTCTGCGAGCACTGCGAATCGAACCCGTCCACGACGTAGAGCATTCCGCGACACCCCGCGACCTCGAGCACATCGTCGCCGAGTCCCGCAACGCGGGCGAACTCCCGAAGGAACTCTCGACGCTTCTCGACCGCATCCTCGACTTCCCCACCCGCACTGCAGAACACTCCATGATCCCGCGTGCACATGTGGACGTCGTGGACCTCGACGAACCGGTGAGCGACATCCTCGCGAAGATGAGCACCGGGCACACGCGGTACCCCGTGGTCGGTACCTCGTCCGACGACCTGCGCGGCGTCGTACATCTGCACGATCTTCTCGACGCCGGTGTCCAGGCAGGTACAGCCGCATCGGTGTGCCGTCCACCGGTCATCGTCCCCGCGACATTGCCGTTGCCGGACGTGCTGACCGAACTGACCGCGGCAAACGATGAGATGGCGCTGGTGATCGACGAATACGGCGGTTTCGCCGGTGTGGTCACGATCGAGGACATCGCCGAAGAACTCGTCGGTGAGATCGCCGACGAGCACGACCCGGCGGCATCGGCCGAGGTCATCGTGCGAGACGGCGACGGTTGGCTGATTCGGGGCGACGCCCACCTCGACGAGGTGAGCCGCACCCTCGAACACGAACTGCCCGAAGGTGATTACGAGACACTCGCCGGCTTGGTCATCACCGAATTCGGTGGCCTGCCCGAGATCGGAGACACGGTCGAGATCCCACTCGATCCCGATCCCGCGGACCTCGTCCACGAGGAACGGCCACCACGTCGAATGCTCGTGGCGGAGGTCCGCGACATCGACAAGCATGTGCCGGCCTCGCTCCGCGTGACCCTCGAGAACCGTGACCGTCGAGAACAAGGAGGCGGCACACGATGACTAATCCCTGGGTTGTCGTGGTCGTCACGGTCGGATTGATCGCGGCGAGCGCGTTTTTCGTTGCCGTGGAGTTCGCCCTGATCGCCGCGCGCCGCCACCGGCTCGAAGACGCGGCACCGGACAGCCGGTCCGCGCGTGCGGCCCTGCGCAGCGCGTCGGAACTGTCGGTGTTGCTCGCAGGATCTCAGCTGGGCATCACGGTGTGCACACTCGCGCTCGGCGCGACGACCAAGCCCGCTGTGCACCACTGGCTCACACCCCTGTTCGGGGCGTGGGGAGCGCCGCTGTGGCTGGCCGATGTCGCCGGGTTCATCCTCGCGCTGATCGTCGTGACGTTCTTGCATCTCGTCGTCGGAGAAATGGCGCCGAAGTCCTGGGCCATCGCGCATCCCGAGAAGTCGGCGACGATGCTCGCGATTCCGATGCGTGGCTTCATGTGGCTGACCCGGCCGGTCATCGTCCAGCTGAACCATCTGGCGAACTGGTGCCTCCGCAAGGTCGGTGTCGATGCGGTCGACCAGGTCAGCACGGGCCAGGATTCGGATGCGCTGCGTCACCTCGTGGAGCATTCCGCGACTGTCGGCACGCTCGACGAGAGGTACCACGGTCACCTGACCAGCGCGCTCGAGCTCGAGGCACTCACTCTCGCCGACATCGTTACTCCCCATCCGCCGAGCAGCGTGCGGCCGGAGGCCACTGCGCCGGAGATCCAGGAGACGGCCCGTCGCACGGGTCACCTGAGACTGCTGGTGCGCGGCAACGGCCATGTCGACGGAGTCGTGCACGTACGGGACAGCCTGCGTGCGGACGCCGACGTCACCGCTGCGGATCTGATGCGGCCGGCGTTGACTCTCGACATGTCGGTGCCTGTATACGAGGCGTTGCGCACCATGCGGGAAACTCGCAATCATTTGGCGACGGTCACAGAAGACGGTCGGGTGGTCGGCTTGATCACCCTCGCCGACGTCCTCGCCAGGTTGCTCCCGACGGCGGCGGCGCCCGCCTGACGAGCACACGCGCTCGAGCCCGAACACAACCAGGGGCCACCCCGCCGGTACATCCGGCGCGGTGGCCCCGCGGTTTTTCGCGATACCCCGCCACCTGGCCTTTCCCCACCGATCGAGCGCGACACGCCGTACCGGCGAGTAGGGCTGCGTGTCTGTCATAGTTTTCACGTGGACACGGTGTGTGCGTAACGTCACTTTTCGATCACAGTCCAGGCCGCACCACTCTGAGGTACAGCACAAGACAGGGGCTCGACACATGCAGACATCCCAGCGACGCCTGTTGTTCGTGGGTTATCCCGATGCTTCGGAGATATCCCAATGGGCGGCGGTGCGTGCAATCGCGGTTCAACAAGGCTGGCAGACGACCCGGACCTATACGCCGGGCCACATCGCTTGTGCCGTCGTGTCCGAGAACGTGCTCGACGGCGTGTGCTCGCCCACCGAGGCAACACTCATGCAGAAACTCCATGCCGACGACGTCCGGTGCGCGAGCGCACTCGACGCCGTCAGCGATCTGTTCGCCTCCGCAACGTAGCTGCCGCCAACTCTCGGTAGCTCGAAGACCCTGTCACTCGGACGTCCTGTCGCTCGGACGTCCTGTCACTCGGACGTCAAGGCCCGGACGAGATCGGAAGGAGCCGGTTCGGGACGCTCGAGAATATCGAGTACGAACTCGCGACGCTGCTCGGGCACGACGTGCACGCCGCCGTAGTTGTGTAGTTCCGAGTCCACCGGCAGGAGCCGGAGCGCGACCGTGGCACCGTCGAGGACGGCGGAGACCGTGCGGTCCCGGACGTCGGACACGGTGCCGGTCCGCACGTTCCGGACGGTGAGTCCTTCTCCCGGATCGGTCGCCTCGACCACGAACCCGTCGAGGGACGCTCCCCTCCATCGCAGTGCGAGCTCACCTTCGTCGACCGGGAGCAGCGCCGACCAGTTGTCGACGAACTCGTCGAACGCCCCCGCATCGAACAGCGCGACATCGGCGACGAGCCGATCCACCGAGGACTCGCCCACGTGTGTCCCCGCTGCGACGTCGAGTTCCGCACGCACTCCGGTCCACCGCGGTTCGTCGAGGACCACGCTCGCCTTCGCATACAGCCACACCGCACGGTCGCTCAGTGATGCGTCGGATCGTCCCAGATGGCACACCTTGTACTTGCGTCCCGATCCGCACCAGCACCTGTCGTTGCGCCCCAGCTCCGGATGTTCGACCGGCTCGAAACGACGAAGGAACGGATACATGCCGTGGGATGTGCCCCCGGTGGCCCGTTCGAGCAGGCGAAGACCGCGTGCCGCATCACCTCGCATCGCAGCGATCGTGGCGAGGTCTTCGAGCGCAGGTTCCCAGTCCGGGCTCTCTGCCAGGGCGAGCTGGTAGCGGTGTTCGGCCTCGTCCACGTCACCGCCCACCTGGGCGGCCCGGCCGGCGATCCAGAGGGCACTCGCACGCGTCCGGCGCGGTCCTCGCCGCAGCACCTGTTCGGCGGCCGCGGCCACCACCACCGGATCGAACCCGAGCCGCCCGAGCGCTTCGTCCACGCACACCCGGGCAACACGCGCGTCGGCGAGACCCGCGAAGTCGTCGGGCTCCGCGAAATGCGATTCGAGGGTGGTGGTGCTGTCGCTGCCGACGGCAAGCGATCCCGCAAGGGCGAGGAATGCCATGGCGCCCCGTGCGGACCGGGTGTCGAGATCGAAGGCACGGGAGAAGGAGTCGGTGGCTACTTCGACCAGGTATCCGCCTGTCGGTGCCGAAGTGACGGTGCCGGACCGCACCAGCCGGAATCCGTCCCGCACGAGTCCGGCCCCCTCGAGTTGCTCGCTCAGGGGCAGGCACGCGTCCCGGGCCAGATCCTTGTCGTCGGCGAGGGCGACGAACAGATCGGTGTCGGGGTACAGCGCGTCCTCAGGGTCCGACAACCGGGCGGCGCGATCGGCCAGCCACCCGCCCAGACTCCCGCGACCGGCATTCTGATCGGGATACAGGTCGACGACGAGTTCCCCACCGACGCAGGTCACCGCGATCAGGTCACCGAGAGTGGTGTCGGAGAGAAAGCCTTCCGGGAAGAGCAACACCCCGAGACGGGCCCAGGCCACGCCCGGCAACCCCCGTGCTTCGAACGATTCCTCGCCCGGCATCACGACACGCATCGCCGGGTCCGCGCTCGGCAGGCAGACCGGGATCATCACGTCGAACAGTTCTATCGCGTCCGCCGAGATCTCCCCGGCCGTGAGGCGGTGCGTCCAGATGCGTCCCTCGAGCAGGTTGCGCGGCAAGACGAACCGGCCGTCGCTCAAGTGCATGATTCGCGGGTCGTCGAACGCGTCGCCCAGTTCGAGGGCTGTTTCGAGCGTGCAGACGTCGCCGAAACCACGATCCGACAGCGCCGCGGCCATTTCGTCGACGGTGAGCGGCCATCGTTCGTCGAGTATCGCGACGGCAGCGGCGACAGGGTCGGTTGACGGTTCGTTCACCACACGATCCTACGGCCCCGTCTCGGACGATCGACGTCCTCCGCCGTGGCGGTGTGCCCGTCTCGTGGCGACTCGGGAAAGCCGCCACCCCGGTCATGCTGCGGGGCTGCCGAGGGCCGCGTGCATTTCCCACACGATGATTTCGGCACCGGACCGGGTGGTCACCCGCTGCCCTCCCCCACCGCTGATGCGCACGGCGTCGCCGGCTGCCAGCGGACCGACACCTTCGAGCGCCGCTTCACCGCGGGCGACGAAGACATGCAGGTACGGTGCGTCCGGCAGTCCGATCGGCTGCCCGGGCCGGACCCGGGACACGTGCATCGCCGCGTACTTGTTCTTGATGCGGATCGCGGAATGGTCGGCGTACTTCGTCATGCCGGACGCCACCGGTACGAGACCCCCGGACAGCAGTTCGTGGTCGATCTCGAGTTGTTCGTAACCGGGAGTGATGCCCGCTTCGTCGGGCAGCACCCACATCTGGACGAAGTGCACCGGATCGTCGTGCCGGTCGGCGTGAATGCCGCTCGCCCCGTCGAAACGCCACGCATCGTTCTTCTCGGAGTGGAGGATTCCTGTCCCCGCACTCATCCGCTGAGCCAAGCCCGGGTAGAGCACACCGGAGTGCCCGGCCGAGTCCTGGTGGACCAGCGACCCTTCCAGGACCCAGGTGACGATCTCCATGTCCTGGTGCGGATGCGTGTCGAATCCCTGTCCGGCCGAGACGATGTCGTCGTTGTTGACCATCAGCACCCCGTGGTGGGTGTTGGCGGGATCGTAGTGGTGCCCGAACGAAAACGAATGACGCGAATCGAGCCACCCGATCGTGGTCTTGTCGCGCTCGTCCGCGCGCCGAACGTCGAGCCGGATGTCGTGGGCTGCGGTACTCATCGGTTCTCTTCCCGGGGTCGGTAGTGCGCGTCTGCGGTCGGCGGGTTGCGACGCGGTCGGATACGAGCGTGGGGCAACTGCGGAGCAGGCAGGCGCGCCACCTCGCCCGCGTAGCCGTCCACCCGGCCGAAGCGGTCGGATTCCCGTTCCCATTCTTCGCGGAAGGCGGCGATCTCGTCGTGGTCTCGACCGACGAAATTCCACCACATCACGATCTCTTCGCCGAACGGGGTTCCGCCCAGCAGCACCAGGCGCGCGGGGCTGTCGCCGGGGTTCACCACCGACAGCGAGGACACGCCGGTTCCGACATAGCCGAGCACACCGCGGGACAACCGCGTGTCGAACAACTCGACAGCTCCGGTGTCGACCAGCAGTCCGTGTTCGAACGCGGGATCGATCTCGACCGTGACGCTCGCGCCTGGTTCGACGACGATCTCGGCACCGAGCAGCGGCGTGAACGTGGTGACGGGCGAGGACGACCCGGCCAGGGTCCCGAGAAACACCCGCGCCCTCCCGCCGCCGAGATCGATGGCCGGCGGGACGTAGTGCTGGAAGTCGCGGGCAGCATCCCGGGCACCGTCCGGCAGCGCCACCCACAGTTGCACGCCGTGCAGCGTGGTCGTGCCGGCCGTCGATACTTCCGAGTGGCAGATGCCGTGCCCGCCGGTCATGAGATTGACCTCCCCGGGACGGACGAGTGCGTGCACACCGTGACTGTCACGGTGCTCTATTTCCCCGGTGAACAGCCACGACACGGTCTGCAAGCCGGTGTGCGGATGGGGTGCGACATCCATGCCGCCGGTCGCGGCCACATCGTCGGGACCGTAGTGGTCGACGAAGCACCATGCGCCGATGAGTGAGCGCTGCCGCTGCGGCAGAGTGCGGCGCACGGGCATGGCTCGTGGACCACCGAGAGGGACGTCGCGCGCCCTGATGATCTCCACTCGTGGGTGCCGCGCGTCGCCGACCGCACGATCCTCGGTGCAACACCGGATCTCGGTGGGATCTGCCTCTGTGTTGCTCATGGATTCGGTGCCTCCGATCGAGGGACGGACGTAGGGATCGCGGGAGCGGATCGGGTCAGAGCACGTCGGATCCGTACATCTCGCCGAGTGGATCGGCGATCAGTTCGAGTCGTGCTCCGTCGGGGTCCCGGAAGTAGAGCGATACCTCGTTGTGTTCGAGCAGGTCCACACCCGCGTCGACCAGCTTGTCTCGCAGGCGATTCCATCGCACGGGTTCCACACTGATCGCGACGTGGTGCAGCCCCCCGAGGACCTCGCGATACGGCCCGAGGTCGAGGCCGGGAAAGTCGAAGAACGCCAGGAGATTCCGGTTTCCGATGTCGAAGAAGAAATGCGAGGATCCGGCGTAGTCGCGGTTCTCGATCACCTCGGTGAGCGGAAACTCGAGCAACCCCTGATAGAACTCGACGGTGCGTTCCACATCGCTGCTCACGAGCGCCGTGTGGTGAAGTCCCCGCGCCGAGGACGCCGGGCGGGTAGCCGGGGGCGCCAGATATCGGGCGCGGATCCGCTCGCGCTGCTGCTCGAACCGGTCGGCCGAGCCGGTGCGGTCGTCGGTCATCGCGGCCTCCTCCGTCCACCGGCGATCGTACGCCGGACCGATGTAGTTGATTGCTCAACCAGAGTCGCACACGGTTCGTTGCACAGTCAACTACTTCGGATATAGTGCACATATGGCGACGACGTGGCTGGACGACGAGGAACAAGCATTGTGGCGGTCCTACCTGGACGTCACTCGCATGCTGTTCAAAGAACTCGACAAGCAACTTCTCCGCGACGCCGGAATCTCCTCCGCCGACTTCGAAATCCTGGTGCTCCTGTCCGAAGCACCCGACAGGCGCATGCGCATGAGCGATCTCGCGGAGGCGAGCACGACCACCCGCAGCGGAATCACGCGGGCGATCGCACGGATGGAGAAAGCCGGGTGGGTCAGCCGAGTGGAATGCGAGTCCGACAAACGCGGCGCCTGGGCCGAGTTGACGGACAAGGGTTCGTCGACCCTCACGGACGCGAGTCCGGAGCACGTCGCCACAGTGCGGGCCGCGATGTTCGACGTACTCGATCCGCAGGAGGTGGCCGTGATGGGTGAGGCGTTCGCGAAGGTGCGCACTCGTCTGGCCGAACGGCGCCGACTCGCCTGACACCCCGTCGCCGCGGGCCGCTAGGTTGTGTAGCGCCACAGACTCGACACCCGAAGGCGGTTCCCCGATGCGCCACGACCCGCGCCGCACCTCGCTCGATCTCTATCCCATCCAGCGAACGATCACGACGCTGTTCAGCGACACCGACGCGCTCGGGCACATCAACAACATTTCGATCGCGCGCTACTTCGAACAAGCCCGGGTCATGATCATGGAAGCGATCGCGCCGGCACACGGAAGCCCACTGTTCGAGCGTGCAGTACTCGCGCGGGTGGAGATCGACTATCTTTCCGAGGTCTTCTATCCCCACGAGGTCGTCATCGCGACAGGGATACTGCGCGTCGGCACGTCCTCGCTCACGGTGGGCTCGGCGCTGTTCCAGCAGGGCCGGTGCGTCGCCCTGGCCGATTCGATCGATGTGAGCACCGCACTCGGTGGCGGCCCGCGCCCGATCACCGACGACGCACGTGCCGTCCTCGACAAGTTCCTGCTCGACCTCCCCGCCTGAACGGACTGCCGAGCCTCAACTCCCGTGGTGTGCGGCGAGCGGGTCCGCCCACTGCACGACCGGACCTTCCACCGCGTTTCTCAGCGCCGACGTCTCGGGATCGTCACCGATCGTGCCCTCGTTCGCCAGCAGGTTCTTCTCCAGGAAGCACCGGACCGGCGCGGCATCGAGACCGTCGCCGCGCCGGGACCGATCGTCGATGGCGAACGCCAAAAGCAGGAGATGCGGCACCCGCACGTCCTCCGGCCGCAACCGCGGCTGGAAGTAGGGCACGTCGAGCACGCGTGCCCCCTCGTTCACGTAGAACGCGAGCCTCCGGCCCGGATCCCCGAACCCTCTGTCGCGGTGATGGCGCGGATCTTCCGCTTCTCCGAGGATGAGCAGCGGATCGTATCGCCGTAGCCACTCTTGCCTCACGGCCCGGAGCACCGCCCGGCCTATCCCACCGCCGCGGCGCCCCGGGTGCGTTGCGAGATAGACCGTCAAGAGCACTCTGCATTCCGGAAACCACTGTCCGACAGCGCCCCCCACGACAAATCCGTCGTCGCTGACAACTACGGAGGCGCACATCGTCCCCGCAGGGTCGGCAAGGGCGGCAGCGAGCGCATCGGGTGAGAGCAGTTCCTCGTCCGGAAACGACGGCGTGAGAACATCGTCGTAGAACTCGTCGAGCATGTCTGCCGGAAGATCCCCGATATCGACGATCCTGATCGGGAGCCCACCCGCCACATTCGCTTCGGTCATCACACTCTCCGTTTCGGACAGATCGCCGACTCGACATCCTCCCCTGACGTTACAGATACGGACGGGTTATCAGCTCGATGGCGTGCCCGGACGGGTCGAAAAAATACACCCCTCGCCCACCGTGCCCGGAGTTGCATTCACCCGGCCGGGTCATCTGCGGATCGGCCCAGTGGTCGATGCGGCCCGCGGTCAGTCGCGCGTAGGCACGGTCGAACAGGTCGTCGTCGACGAGAAAGGCATAGTGCTGCATCTGGATGTCCACCGGCGGTTCCGCGAACTGCAGCAGAACGCCGTCGTCGAGCACGAGGTTCGTGAACACACCCCAGGACGGGGCTTCCCCGAGTTCGAGCAGTTCGCGGAAGAAGTCGGCCGATCGGTTCCGATCCTTCGACGCAATGATGGTGTGGTTGAACGTAGCCGGCATGAAGAGATCTCGCTTTCTGTTCGTGGAGTAGTGGCTGCGGTACTCACGAAAGCGAGGCGGTCCTCGAACTGTGGTGTCACGACGCCGTGTCGGCGCCTGTGCGGAGATCAGAACTCCACCGGATCACCAATCCGTGTGTGGCATGATGCCGGCCCGGTGTTCACCGGCCCGAGGCTACACCGCAATGCTCCGGCGGACAACGCTTTCCGGCCGGGAGAAAGTCAGAACAGGGTCGGCGCGACGACCGTGCCGGCGTCTTCCCTACCCCGCTCGGAAGACACCGGCGAAATCTCCCGATGCTCGAGTTTCCGGCCGCCGAGTCCGTAACGCTCGACCAGTGGGGCAACCCGGTCGTCGAGCCAGCGCGAGTATTCCGGAGACACGTAGGCACCGCGCCCGTAGAGCGCGCGATAACGCCGCATCAGCGCAGGATGTTCCTGCCCGAGCCACGACAGGAACCATCCGCGGGTGGCACCGCGAAGATGCATCGGGATCACCGTCGTGGAGGACGCGCCGGCAGCGGCGAGGGCTGCGAAGAGTTCGTCGAGGTGGCGGCTCGAATCCGTGAGGAACGGGATGACCGGAGCAACCATCACGTGACACGACAACCCGGTGTCGGTGATGGCGCGAATCATGTCCAGACGCGCCCTGGGCGACGGGGTGTCCGGCTCGATCTGCTGCTGCAGGTCGTGGTCGCCGATCGGCAGAGACACCGCGAGCCGGACATCGACCTGCCGGGCAGCGAGTGTCAGCAACGGCAGGTCACGGCGCAGGAGGGTGCCCTTGGTGAGTATCGAGAAGGGTGTGCCGGATTCGGCGAGGGCACGAATGACCCCGGGCATGAGCCGGTATCGCCCCTCCGCCCGCTGATAGGGATCGGTGTTGGTGCCGAGTGCGACGTGCTCGCGGGTCCACGACCGGCGCGCGAGTTCCCGTCGCAGCACAGCGGCCACGTTGGTCTTGACGACCAGCTGACTGTCGAAGTCGTGGCCGGCGTCGAGATCGAGATACTCGTGCGTGGGCCGGGCGAAACAGTACCGGCACGCATGGCTGCACCCTCGGAAGGTGTTGACCGTGTACCGGAAGGGCAGTTTCGATGCCTCGGGGGTCTTGTTGAGCGCGCTCTTGCAGAGCACCTCGTGGAACGTGATTCCTTCGAACTCGGGGGTCTGCACGCTGCGTACGAGACCCGCCCGATCCAGTCCGGGCAGGGCTCCGTCGTCCGCATCCACTGTCTGAGCCGCCCACCGCATACAGACAGTCGAACATGTGTGCGATGACCTGTCAATCGCGAATCTGCGACGAGATGGGTCGCCCGATCACCTACGGCACGGAGAAGGTGGCAAAACCGGGGGTCGTGGTCGTGCCGACTGTCGACCGGAGTGTGAGAACAACCTGCCCACTGCCGGTGTTCAGAGTGGTTTTCGGCGGGAACCCGTTCAGCCCGTCCGACAGCCACGCGGTGCCCGAGGCGCCGGTCGACAGGTTCAGCCACGTCACCTCCGAGCCGATGATGCAGCCCCACCCGTCCTGCTTCCCGCCGGAGATGGTGACGATGCCGGGGCGATCCTCGAGCACGGCCACGCATCTGGACGGCGGTACGTCGAAGCTCCCGTTCGGGTTTCCGAACGATGCGGGGTCGATCCGGAACGGGACGGTCGCTGCCGCAGAGGCGATCCCCGCCGTCGCGGAAGCAGAGATGCCGAGTGCGATCGTGCAGGCACCGAGAGCACGCAAGAGGTTCATGGGATTCCTGGGGTCGGTGAGTCCGGAGAGATCCTGCGAAGCATATGCGCCGACGACGGTGAACGGCTGGGTTTCGTTGCCGCGACGGCGGTCGTCGCAGGTCCTGTGCCGCGATACCGGAAGCCCCCGGCGTAGTAGTGTCCTGTTCCGCCGTTCTGCGGAAGGATCGGTGCACTTGTGCGCCCGAGCAAAGGGGAACTCGTGAGCGAAACCACCGTGCCTGTGAC
Source organism: Rhodococcus sp. BL-253-APC-6A1W (assembly GCF_012843405.1). Lineage (NCBI taxonomy): Bacteria > Bacillati > Actinomycetota > Actinomycetes > Mycobacteriales > Nocardiaceae > Rhodococcus > Rhodococcus sp. BL-253-APC-6A1W. The sequence continues at coordinate 38,411 of NZ_JABAFB010000008.1, read as the reverse complement.
CGCCGCCGGTCCCGGCCGAGACCGCCAAGGCGTTGTCTACCGCAGCGGGGCGCTGGGGCGCCGGCCCGCAGTGCCGACCGCGTTCGGCGATCTCGAACGCGCCGCGCGCCGCGCCAGCTCGACGCGGGCCTGGGCGTATGTCGCGGGCGGCGCCGGCGAAGGGCGCACGATGCGCAACAACCGGCGCGCGTTCGACCGGTGGTCGATCGTTCCGCGGATGGCGCACGGTGTCACCGAGCGTGACCTGAGTACGACCGTGGCGGGCACGTCGTTGTCGTCACCGCTGTTGCTTGCCCCCGTGGGCGCCGGCGCGCTGATGGGCCGCGACAGCGACCTGTCGATCGCGCGGGCAGCGGCGTCGACCGGCGTGCCGTACATCTTCTCCAATCAGGGCTGTAACCCGATGGAGGACTGCGCCGCCGCGATGGGCTCGGCGTCCCGCTGGTTCCAGCTCTACTGGAGTTCGGACGAGGACCTCGTCGACAGCCTGCTCCGTCGGGCGGAGGCGAGCGGTGCCGAAGCCGTCGTCGTCACGCTGGACACCACGATGCTGGGATGGCGTCCCCAGGATCTGAATCTCGGTTCGCTGCCGTTCGCGCGGGGCGAAGGCATCGCCCAGTACACCTCGGATCCGCGCTTCCTCGACATCGTCCGGCAGCGGGTGGCCGCAGCGCGGGACTTCGTCACGGAACGGCCGGACATCACAGCGGGAGCGGTCCGCACGCTGATGTCGATGACCCGCAACTATCCGGGCAGGTTTCTCGACAACCTTCGCTCCCCGATGCCCCGCGCAGCCGCGGAAACCTTCCTCGACATCTACTCGAATCCGGGCTCGAGCTGGGAGCACCTCGCTACCCTCCGCGACCGGACGAGCCTGCCGATCGTGCTCAAAGGAATTCTGCACCCCGACGATGCCCGCCGCGCCGTCGATCTGGGTGTCGACGCGATCGTGGTGTCGAACCACGGCGGGCGCCAGATCGACGGGTCCATCGCGTCGCTCGACGCGCTTTCCGAGATCCGGGCCGCGATCGGGCGTGAACCTACTCTGTTGCTCGACAGCGGTATTCGAAGCGGATCCGATGTGTTCGTCGCGCTCGCGCTCGGTGCGGACGCCGTGCTGCTCGGCCGGCCCTACATGTACGGATTGGCCGTCGCGGGACAGCGCGGGGTCGAAGAAGTGATCCGCAACGTGATCGCCGAGTTCGATCTCACCATGGCGCTCGCCGGGGCCCGGTCGATCCCCGACATCGACGAGCGGTTCGTTCGCCCCAATCCGTCGTTCTGACGGTCCGCGGCCGAGGACACACCGATCGGGATGCGCACGGCCGCCGACCGCCGGCTGTCACCTCGCCGACGCAGGTGCCTCGAGCTACAGTGCTCGGCACACTGATCTTCGAGGGGGGTTCGATGAGCGGTTTGTTTCCCGGTGCCGGAATCCGGGTGGTGCCAGAGGGAATCAGGGCATTCGGTACCACGAATCTGCACGCGGCCGAGAGTGTCGCGCACGCCGGGGCGATCGATCTGCACGCGAACATCGCGTCGCTCAGCCCGGCGTTGGGGTTGATCGGCGCCGAGTTCCTCGGCGTCTTCGGCGCAGCGCAGTCCGAGCACACCCGCGCCGTCGGGCAACTCGCTCTCGCGTACGGCTCCTGCGGGATCGCGGCGCACGAGGCCGCAGCCGGGTACGAGAGCGCCGATGTCACCACCGCAACAGCACTGTCGCAGGCAACGGGGGCACTGTGAACCAGGCCGTGCACACCGCTCTTCCGCCGGCGCCGACCGTTCTCGACGCACTCCGTGCATCTCCCGTCGGACCGGTGCTCGACGCGCCGCTCCCGGCGCTCACGTGCCCCACACCGCCGCCGCCGGGGGAGCTTCCCCCGTTGCCCGACGCGAATGCGATCACGGAACTGCTGCAGTCGCTTCCGGTTCCGGTCCTACCCGATCTCCACGAGTTCCTGCGGCCACTCACCGAACTCGGCTCGCTCTTCGGCACCGGAGTCGTCGAGGCACTCGATCCCTCGGCCGTGCTGCAGCAGGGGTCACGGCTCCTCGAGAACGCGACGGCGCTGGGACGCAGCGCACTTCACGCTCTTCCCGAATCGTGGGAGGGCTCGACCGCAGATTCTGCCGCCGATCACAGCCTCCGTGCCCGGCAGGCGAGCGTCGAACTCGCCGACCGCGGCGACCGGATCGGCGCCGTGACGCGCGCGGCGACCGCAAGTGTCGAGCGGGGAAACATCGAGTTGACCGGTATTGCAAGCTCTTTCGTGTCGATCGCGGTTGCAGCTGCCCCGGTGGCGATCACGCCGCCCGGTCAAGCGGCACTGATCGCCTCGGCAATCGAACACCTGCACGCCGCACTCGCCGTCGTCGCTCGAACCCGAGGTGAGCTCGCGGTACACACCGGGGCGATGACTGCGCTGACCACGCCCATCCCGGTGCCCGCGCCGGTGGCGACGGCGCTCACCGACCCGCGGGTGCTTTCCGGGCTCGCGACCGACACCGTCTCGACGGTCACCGGAACGGTCTCCAGCCTCGCCGGCTCCGCAGCGCCGGGTGGCGATGCCTCCACCACCCCCTCCGCATACGCACCGACAGTTCCCGCAGGGCACACCCTCCCGAATACCGTGCCGAGCGCCACTGCGAGCGGAGGTATGTCGTCCGCCTTTGCGGCGCCGGGCGCGGGTTACGGGGCCGCCGGGTCGAACCCCGTCTCCCTCCCCCCGGCTGTGCCGGGCGCGGCGATCGCACCGGGCACAGCGGGCGGAGCCGGTGCGGCGGGTATCGCAGGAACGACGGGACGTGGGTCGATGGCCGGGGCCCTCCCGTCGACCGCGGGCGCGCGTCAGGACGACGGCGAACACCGCACCACCCCCGGTTTCCTCGTCGCCGCGGCGACGAGCACCGACGTGGTGGGCGACTTGCCGCTGGTGACCCCGGCGGTCATCGGTGGCGACCACACCTGGTAGCCGGCAGCCCACACAATCAGGCCCGAACCTGCGGTTCCGAAGGACGGCCGGGACCGAGGTCCTCTCGCGTACCGTCGTGAGAGTGGTCGATGTGCATCCGAGGCAGATCGGCGTCGAAGAGGAATTTCAGCTCATCGACGTGAGGACGCGACGTCTCGTTCCGCGCGCACCCGCACTGCTCGCCCGTCTGTCCGACGCGAGTTACGTCGCGGAGATGCAGCGGTGTGTCGTGGAAGCCAACAGCGCCGTCCATACCCGTCTCGCCGCGTTACGAGCCGACCTGCAGGCCAAGCGCGCGTTCCTCGTCTCCACCGCGGCGACGATGGGGCTGGGCGTGGTCGCAGCGGGATCGGTCCCGCTGGCTGTGCGGGAGGAGATCCGGGTGACCGAGACTCCCCGGTTCCGCCGCATGCTCACGGACTACCAACTGCTCGCACATGAACAGTTGATCTGCGGAACCCAGGTTCACGTCGAGATCTTCGACCGCGACGAAGCGATCCGGGTGGCACACCGGGTGACGCCTCATCTTCCGCTGTTCCTCGCGCTGAGCGCGAGCTCACCGTTCTGGCCGGACGGTTCGGACACCGGGTACTCGAGCGTCCGGCCGCTGATGTGGATCCGATGGCCCACCTCCGGGCCCGCGGCGCCGGTGTCGTCTGCCGCCGAGTACGACCTACTGGTCGCGGACCTGGTGTCGAGTGGGGTCATCACCGATCCAGGAATGGTCTATTTCGATGTGCGCCCCTCCTCGCATCTGCCCACCCTCGAACTGCGCGTGTGCGACAGTTGCCCGTCCGTGGACACCATCACGCTCGTCACTGGTCTCTACCGCGCCCTCGTCGACCGGGAAGTCGCGGCGGTGCGAGCGGGAGACGCGAACCCGGTCCCGTCGCCGACGCTCGTACGGGCGGCGATGTGGCGAGCAGCGCGAAGCGGCATGGAAGGCGACCTCATCGATCTCGACGTGTCACTCCCCCGCCCCGCCGTCGACATTCTCACGCGGTTCGTCCACACAGTGCGGCCGCAACTCGAAGAGAACGGCGACTGGGACCTGGTGTCGCAGCTGGCATCGGACGCCGCCACGCGCGGAAGTTCGGCCGCCCGGCAGCGAAGAGTGTTGCGCCGCAGAGGAAAACTGACCGATGTCATCGATCATCTGCTCGCGGAAACCGCCGGCTGCCCCTCGTCGGCCGGGGCCGCGACGCACTCACCCCGCACCTTGTTCCACGGGTACCGGTCTTCCGGTGGCGATACGCCGTACGACGAAGTGATCGACGCCGACGGTGCGCCGCGAGCCGTCTACCTGCGCACGGTCGAGGCCTTGTCGCGGTTCGGCGCTGCGGCGCTGCAGAAGGCGCAGGAGGACATCGGACATGCGCAGCGCGCGGAGAAGTTCACCTTCCGTGCGCGCGGTGCCGGAGGCCCCCAGCCGTTCCCCATGGACGTGGTGCCCCGGATCGTCACCGCCGAAGTGTGGCAGCACCTTCAACGCGCGCTCGAGCAGCGCGCGAGAGCCTTGAACAGCTTCCTCGTCGACATCTACGGGCGCGGGGAGATCGTCGCGGCGGGCGTGCTGCCACCGGAGGTTCTCGATCTCGCACGCGGTTACCGCAGTACCGGAAAGGTGTCGCAGGGACGCGCGGTGCGCGCACACATTTCCGCCGTGGACCTCGCCTGCACAGGACCGGGCCGCTTCGTTGTGCTCGGGGACCACCTCCGCAGTCCGTCGGGTACTGGACATGCGCTGGCACACCGTGCGATGACGCGGCGTTTCCTGGGTGATCTGTGGCCGGCGACCGGCGTTGTCGACGTCGAGACGGTTCCCGCGCAGATCGCACGAACGCTGCGGGACGCTGCGCCCCCGGCAGCGCGCGGCGACGTCACCGTTGCCGTCCTGAGCGCGGGAGCGCAGGACCCCAGCTGGTTCGAACACACGATGATCGCAGATCTCGCGGGAATCGAGCTCGTCCAGACCGCCGAACTGGTCGTGCGCGACGACGTCACCTACATCCAGCGCGGGCCGTCCTTCACGCGGGTGGATGTGCTGTACGCACGGATCGACGAGGACAGGTTGCTGTCGTCGGCCGGCTACGACGGGCGTCCGCTGGGACCGGGACTGCTCGCGGCGATGCGCGACGGGACCCTCACGCTGGCCAACGCGCTCGGCAGCGGCGTGGCCGAGGACAAGTCCGTCTTCGGCTACGTGCCCGCGATGATCGAGTACTACCTGGGACAGCGTCCGCTGCTCGACCAGGTGTCCACATGGGCGTGTGCGGACCGTGCGCACCGCGACCATGTTCTCGCCCACCTCGGCGAACTGGTGGTCGAACCCGTCGACAGCAGCGACGACGCGGAGATCATGATCGGTCCGGAGGCCGGTGCCGCCGAACTCGACCTCCGCCGCCACGAGGTGATGTCGTTTCCGGAACGGTTCGTGGCCCACGAAATGGTGCCGTCGTCGACGCATCCGACGTTCGACGGCGAGACGGTGCATCCCCGTGCGGTCGATCTCCGTGCGTTCGTGCACCTCGTCGCGTCCGGGTCCTCGGTGTCCGCCGAAGTCGCACCGGCGCTGCTCACGCGCGTCGCGCCGATCGGGAGCGCGGTCGTCGACAGGTCGCGGGTCGGTGGAACCAAGGACACCTGGATTCTCGACGCCTGAGACCGCGCAACGACGCGCACCCGCGACACGTACAACCCCGGCCCTGCTTCACTCGATGAGCGAGGCCACTTCGTGATCGGTCAGGGTGGTCTGAGGAACCCGCCCCGCGTCCCGGGCGAGCACGATCGCCCGGTAGAGCGGCCGTTCGACGAGGCCGGCGTCGCGTGCCTCGGCGCGGAGCTGTTCCACCAGAACCGACGAGATCGCCGCTGCCGGTGCGAGTTCGCTCGCGGCGAGCGCATTGGCGAGGGTGCGCAGCGCGAGCACGTCGAGTTCGCGCGCTCCCTCGCCGGCGTAGAGCGCCAGAGGAATCGTCACCAGGCCGTGGTTGCCGTCGTTGACCCGCAGCACCACCTGGGACACGCGTGCGACCCGGACGAGCAGTTCCACCCCCGCGAGCTGCCGTAGATCCACACTCCGGGAACGGAGCACTCCCGAGACGGTGACGACCGTCCCGTCGATCCGCAGATGGCGGTGGGTTGCGGCGAACGCACCGATCGTCGGCGGGGCCACCACCAGCACGCCCACCACGATCGCGGCCCACAACGGGGCGATGAGGTACACGAGTACACCTGCGACGAGTCCGATCCCCAGTGCGGCCAGCGCGACCTTCCGAACACGTGGCCGCAGCAAGCGGGCAGGGATCAGGTCGAGAGACACCGCTGCGGGCGAACCGCCCCGGCCTCTCGCGGCCGAGCCGTCACGCCCGTCATCCGCCGGCAACGACCTGCCCCACGCGTGCGACGACATCGGCGAGCGGCACGGTGTGCTGTTCACCGTTGCGGAGATCCTTGACGACGATCTCCCCCGCTTCGAGTTCCCGCTCGCCGAGGACCAGCGCGACCACGGCGCCGGACTTGTCCGCCGCCTTCATCGCACCCTTGACGCCGCGTCCGCCGTACGCGAGGTCGACGCGGATCCCGGCCGCGCGCAAGCGATGTGCGACCGGGACGAGTGCAGCCTTGGCCGCATCGCCCATCGGCACCCCGTACACCTCGCAGCGCGCCGGGTTTCCGGCCGTCTTGCCCTCGGCTGCGAGGGCGAGGATCGTGCGGTCGACACCCAGCCCGAACCCGATGCCCGACAAGGCTTGCCCGCCGAGTTGTTCCATCAGTCCGTCGTACCGTCCACCGCCACCGATGCCCGACTGGGCGCCGAGGCCGTCGTGCACGAATTCGAACGTCGTCTTCGTGTAGTAGTCCAGTCCGCGCACCATCCGCGGGTTGACCACGTACGGGACGCCGAGCGCGTCGAGATGACCGAGTACCTCGTCGAAATGCGCCTTCGCACTGTCGGAGAGGTGATCGAGCATCAGCGGAGCGTCCGCGGTCATCGCTTTCACGTCGGGACGCTTGTCGTCGAGCACCCGCAGCGGGTTGATCTCGGCGCGCCGTCGGGTGTCCTCGTCGAGAGGAAGGCCGAGGAGGAACTCCTGCAGCAGGTCCCGGTACCGGGGACGGCAGGTCTGGTCGCCGAGCGAGGTGATCTCGAGCCGGAATCCCTCGAGACCGAGGCTCCGGAATCCGGCGTCGGCGATCGCGATGACCTCGGCGTCGAGCGCCGGATCGTCCACACCGATCGCCTCGACGCCCACCTGCTGGAGCTGACGGTAGCGGCCTGCCTGCGGCCGTTCGTACCGGAAGAACGGACCCGCGTACGACAGCTTGACGGGCAGTTGCCCGCGGTCGAGGCCGTGCTCGATGACCGCACGCATCACGCCCGCAGTACCTTCCGGACGCAGCGTAACGGAGCGGTCACCGCGGTCGGCGAAGGTGTACATCTCCTTGGAGACGACGTCGGTCGACTCACCGACCCCCCGCGCGAACAGGCCGGTGTCCTCGAAGATCGGCAACTCGATGTGCCCGTAACCGGCGAGTCGCGCAGCTCGGGTCAAACCGTCGCGCACGGCGACGAATTCCGCGGACTGCGAGGGAACGTAATCGGGCACACCCTTGGGCGCCGAGAACGTAGAGGCCTTGCTCACTGGTACTGCTTTCTCTCGTGGGCGGTTCGATGGTGCCGGCAGCGCGAAGCCGTCAGCGGGACTGCGGGAGCCCGACCAGGAACTGGTTCGACGTACGCTCCTGGCCGATAGTGCTGGACCCGCCGTGTCCGGGCAGGATCGCGGTGGAGTCGTCGAGGACGAGCAGCTTGCGCGCGATCGAGTCCAGGAGCTGTTCGTGATTGCCACCGGGCAGATCGGTACGGCCGATCGAGCCCTGGAACAGGGTGTCGCCGGTGAGGGCTACCTGCAGGCCCGCACCGTCCGGGGTGCTGGTGCGGGTGCGGAGCACCACCGAGCCCTGGGTGTGGCCGGGCGTGTGGTCCACCACGAACTCGATGCCTGCGTGCTCGATCTCGTCGCCGTCGGCGAACTCGACCACTTCCTGCGGCTCGGCGAACTCGACGCCGTCGAGGAAGGGCGCGAGGCTCGACCCCATGCCCTGCAGCGGGTCGGTGAGCATCATCCGGTCGCCGGGATGGATGTAGACGGGGATCTCGTACCGGTCCGCGACAGCCTGAGCCGACCACATGTGATCGAGATGGCCGTGCGTGAGCAACACCGCGCGCGGCGCGAGATCGGAGCCGATGAGGAATTCGCCCAACGGCTCGGCGGCATCCTGTCCGGGATCGACGACGACGCACTCCTTCGCGTTGTCCTGCGCGAGGATGTAGCAGTTGGTCTGGAACATCCCGGCAGGGAATCCGGTCACGAGCACGGGCATCGCTCCTACGAGTGTGGGCATTCGCGGTCCCCTACAGAGTAGGCGCAGCGCCCCGTCCTTTCGCTCTCAGGTTGGGGTGGCAAACTCGACTCGGCCCGAGAGCGCGGGCACACCATCGATCGGTTCACGGGAGGACAACTGCAGTGCCGAGCAACGCACAGCGGCGCAACGCCGCGAAACGCAAACTCGAACGGCAGCTCGAGCACAGGGCCGAACGCGAGCGCAGGCGCCGACGCATGACCATCGCGCTGTCGGCGCTCGGCGTCGTCGTGGTCGTCGCTGCCGCCGCGGCCCTCTGGTCGATCACCGGGAGTGAGGACGACACGGCCACGGATGCGTCCGCGGCCGAGACGACGGCCGAGACCGACAGCGAGTATCCGGCACTGCCCGCGGGCCGCTCCGAACCGCTGCCGGAGACCGTGAACTGCGAGTACCCGGCCGACGGGAGCGAACCAGCGAAGCCGGTCGAGGCGCCGCGCACCGAAGGCATCATGACCACCGGTGAGAACAACACCGATATCAGCGTGAGCGTGGAGACCACCCAGGGCAACATCGGGCTGATCCTGCACAACAGCGACTCCCCGTGCACGGTCAACAACTTCCTGTCCCTCGCGAGCCAGGGATATTTCGACGACACGACCTGCCATCGCCTCACCACGTCGCCTTCCCTGCGGGTACTGCAGTGCGGCGACCCGACGGGCACCGGTACCGGCGGACCCGGCTACGGCTTCGCGAACGAATTCCCCACCGACCAGTACGCGGCCGACGACCCCGCGTCGCAGGAGCCGGTGGTCTACCCGCGCGGAACGGTCGCGATGGCGAACACGGGCCAGCCGGGTAGCAACGGCAGCCAGTTCTTCCTGGTGTACGGGGATTCGGTGCTGCCCCCGCTGTACACGGTGTTCGGCACGATCGACGAGACCGGACTGACCACTCTCGACAAAATTGCCGAGGCGGGCGTCTCCGGTGGGGCCGCCGACGGTGCCCCCGCGGCAGCGACGACACTCACCTCGGTCAGGATGGACTGATGATTCGATTCCGTACCACCCTCGCCGTCGGCGCTGGGCTCGCATTGATCCTCACCGGATGTTCGGACGACGGGGGTGACGACACCGCCGCCTCCCCGTCCGGATCGGCGACGGCAAACGGTGCGGCGCAGTCACCCGAGTACACGGGCGCGCTGCCCGAGCGTCCCGCGGGCGGAGACCCGGTGTCGTGCACCTACACCCCGTCCGGCGACCCTGCTCGTGACGTGAGCGCTCCGGCCGCAACGGACGTACCCGCCGACGGCACCGTCGGCGTGTCCCTCACCACCAGCGTGGGGCCGATCGGGCTGGAACTCGACCGGGCGGAAGCACCGTGCACGGTCAACAGCTTCGTCTCGCTCGCCGAGCAGGGCTACTTCGACGACACGCCGTGCCACCGGCTGGTGACCTCTCCCGGTCTGCAGGTCCTGCAGTGCGGAGACCCGAGCGGCACCGGGACCGGAGGACCCGGATACGGGTTCGACACCGAGTACCCGGAGAACCTCTACCAGCAGGGTGACGCGCAGCTTCGGCAGCCCGTGATCTACCCGCGCGGCACCGTCGCGATGGCGAACACGGGACGGCCGGGCAGCAACGGCAGCCAGTTCTTCCTCGTGTACGCGGATTCGCAGCTTCCGCCGTCGTACACCGTGTTCGGCACCGTGGACGACGCCGGACTCGCCGTGATCGAAGAAGTCGCGGCCGAAGGTGATGACGGCTCGATGGCCGCCGGCGGCGGCGCGCCGAACCGCGGGGTACAGATCGAATCGGTGACCGTCGAGGGCTGATTCCCACCCGTTCTCACGACCGCCGGTCGTCCGCCCGTATGCCGGGACGGACGGCCGGCGTCGTCTCTGGGCACTCTCATGGCGCCTCGTACCGCGTGAGCGCCACTCCTCCACAGAATCTCCGCGCATCCAGGAGACGCAGCCCGGCCGTCGTGTACCCGTCGGGAAACAGCCGACGACCGCGGCCCTGCACCACCGGGTACACGAACAGCCGGTACTCGTCGACCAGGCCCGCCTCGATGAGGCTGTGGCACAACGTGATGCTTCCGGTGGTCACGATGTCCAGGCCGGGACCGGCCTTCAGTGTGCGGACCTGTTCGATCGGGTCTCCCCCGAGAATCGTGGCGTTCTGCCATCCGGGATCGCGAAGGGTCGACGACACCACGTACTTGTCCACATCGTCGAGGTATTCGGCCACCCCGGTCGGATCGTCGCGCTGCAGCGGCCAGTAGCTACGGAAGTCTTCGAACGTCCGCCTGCCGAGCAGCATCGTGTCGGATTGCCCGGACTGCGCACGGGTCTCCGCGAGGAGGTCCTCATCGGCGTCCTCGACCTCCGTGGGCGGGGAGAACCAGTCGTCCAGGATCTCGATGGATCCGTCGAGGGTGATGTTCTGGGTTATCGCGAGTGTGCGCATCGCGCCTCCTGGGGCAGTCCGGTTCTGTACCCGTACCGACCCCGGCCGGGAAACGAACTCATCGAGGATCGCTCGTACGAGGGCATGTCATCCGGTGGGACGACATCGGGTCCCTATCCGTTCGTCACCGCGTAGGCTACGCTCCCCGAATTGTGACCTTCGACACTTCTGTGCGTACGCACCTGGTACGTCTCGTTCTCGCGGTATTCGTCGCCGCGGTACCGGTTCTCGCAACCGGTTGTAGCAGTGACGAAGGCAAGACGGCCCCGGTCCTCGCCGCCGGGGAATCGAGCACGCGTGGCGCGCCACCCCGTGACATGTCCATCTACCCCGCACTGCCCGCTGTACCGCGTCCCGCCGCGGCGACGGTCTCGTGCACCTACGTCGACCGGGGAGAAGGCACCGTTGCCCACCCGCCGTCGACCGCACCCACCTCCGGCGTCGTGAATCTGACCTTGGACACGTCGGCCGGGCCGGTTCCCCTCGTCCTCGACCGCTCCCTCGCGCCGTGCGCCGTCAACAATTTCGTGGGTCTCGCGGAGCGCGGTTTCTACACCGGAACGTCGTGCCACCGGCTGTCCAACGATCCGGGCAGTCACCTCTACCAATGCGGTGACCCGACCGGGACCGGCACGGGCGGCCCCGGATACACCTTCGCAGACGAGTATCCGGTGCCGGCCTACGACGGACAGCCGCACCGGCCCGCAGCCGTCGTGTACCCGCGTGGCACCGTGGCGATGGCCAACACGGGCGTGGCCCACACCAACGGAAGCCAGTTCTTCCTGCTTCTCGGCGACTCGCTGCTGCGTCCGAACTACCCCGTGTTCGGACGTGTCGCCGATGCGGGGCTGCCGGTGCTGGACGCGGCTGCGGCATCCGGCAACGACGGCACCAATCCACTCGGCGGCGGCACGCCGATCACGCCCGTGACCATCGAGGCGGTGCGATAACCCTGCCCGTCAGGACGCAGAGGTGACCCGGTACACGTCGTACACACCCTCGACGTTGCGGACCACGTTCAGCACGTGGCCGAGGTGCTTGGGATCGCCCATTTCGAACGTGAAGCGGCTCACCGCAACTCGATCACCGGTCGTGGTCACCGAGGCGGACAGGATATTGACCTTCTCGTCGGCGAGAGCCTTCGTCACATCCGACAACAGCCGGTGCCGGTCGAGTGCCTCGATCTGGATCGCCACGAGGAACACCGACGACGGCGAGGGCGCCCATTCGACGTCGATGATCCGCTCGGACTGCTCACGCAGCGAACCGGCATTGGTGCAGTCGGTGCGATGCACGCTCACCGCACCGGTGCGGGTCACGAACCCCATGATCTCGTCGCCCGGCACCGGCGTACAGCACTTCGCGAGCTTCGAGACGGTGCCCGGTGCACCCGGCACCAGCACGCCCGAGTCGCCGCTCTGCCGCGACCGGGTGGGGATGGTGGACGGCGTCGACCTCTCGGCCAGTTCCTCCTCCACCCCTCCGACACCGCCGAGCAGTGCGACGAGGCGCTGCACGACATGGTGTGCCGAGACGTGGTGCTCGCCCACCGCGGTGTAGAGGGCCGAGACGTCGGAGTACTTCAGTTCCCGGGCGACACCGAGCATCAGGTCGGCGTTCATCAGACGCTGCAACGGCAGACCGACGCGACGGACTTCCTTCCCGATCGCGTCCTTACCGGACTCGAGCGCCTCTTCGCGCCGTTCCTTCGCGAACCACTGGCGGATCTTCGCCTTCGCACGCGGCGAGACCACGAACGACTGCCAGTCGCGGCTCGGGCCGGCGTTCGGATCCTTCGAGGTGAACACCTCGACGACCTCACCGTTCTCGAGTTTGCGCTCCAGCGCGACGAGACGGCCGTTGACACGTGCCCCGATGCAGCGATGCCCCACCTCGGTATGCACGGCATACGCGAAGTCGACGGGCGTCGAACCGGACGGAAGGGTGATCACATCACCCTTCGGGGTGAAGACGAAGATTTCCTTGACGGCCAGGTCGTACCGCAACGACTCGAGGAACTCGCCCGGGTCCGCGGCTTCCCGCTGCCAGTCGAGCAACTGCCGCATCCAGGCCATGTCGTCGAGTTCGCCGACGTCGCCCGAGTGGCGTCCCTTGGTCTCCTTGTACCGCCAGTGCGCGGCGATGCCGAACTCCGCGGTGCGGTGCATCTCGTGCGTGCGGATCTGCACCTCGAGCGGCTTGCCCTCGGGGCCGATCACGGTGGTGTGCAGCGATTGGTACACCCCGTACCGCGGCTGGGCGATGTAGTCCTTGAATCGTCCGGCCATGGGCTGCCACAGCGAATGCACGACACCGACCGCGGCGTAGCAGTCGCGTATCTCGTCGCACAGGATCCGCACACCGACCAGGTCGTGGATGTCGTCGAAGTCGCGGCCCTTGACGATCATCTTCTGATAGATCGACCAGTAGTGCTTGGGGCGGCCTTCGACAACCGCATCGATACGCGATGCCGCGAGTGTCTGATTGATCTCCGCCCGGACCTTCGCCAGATAGGTGTCGCGAGAGGGCGCACGCGTCGCGACGAGGCGAACGATCTCCTCGTACTTCTTCGGGTGCAGGATCGCGAACGACAGATCTTCGAGTTCCCACTTGACGGTCGCCATGCCGAGCCGGTGTGCGAGAGGTGCGATGACCTCGAGCGTCTCCCGCGCCTTGCGCGCCTGCTTCTCTGGCGGCAGGAACCGCATCGTGCGCATGTTGTGCAACCGGTCGGCGACCTTGATCACAAGTACCCGGGGGTCCCGGGCCATCGCGATGATCATCTTCCGGATGGTCTCGCCCTCGGCGGCGTTACCGAGCACCACTTTGTCGAGCTTGGTCACACCGTCGACGAGGTGTGCGACCTCCTCACCGAAATCGGCGGTGAGGTCTTCGAGCTTGTAGCCGGTGTCCTCCACGGTGTCGTGCAGCAGTGCCGCCACGAGAGTGGTGGTGTCCATGCCCAGTTCGGCGAGAATCGTCGAGACCGCGAGGGGATGGGTGATGTACGGGTCGCCGGATTTGCGCTTCTGATCGGCGTGGCGTTCTTCCGCTACGTCGTAGGCGTGCTGCAGCTGCGACAGGTCGGCCTTCGGATACAACTCGCGATGGATTGTGACGAGCGGTTCGAGAACGGGCTTCAAGGTGGTACCGCGCTGGCCCGTGATGCGGCGCGCCAAGCGGGCGCGCACACGGCGGGATGCGGACGTCGACGCCGGGGTCGGCGTCGGTCCGGAGCCTTGGGACCGATCAAGATTCTGGGTCATGCCACTCTCCCATCTCGGCCGCGCGCCCGGAGTCCGGACAGATCCTGTCCGGACGTACGGGGCACGGCCGGTCCACCGGTACCTGCCGCAACTGTAGTACTCAGATCCGGACGAGCGAGGTCAGTGGGTACCCCGCGAGCCGCGCACGTCCGCCCAGGGCCTCGATCTCCGTCACCACGGTGACGCCGACGATGTCGGCGCCGGCGCGCTCGAGGAGTTCGACGGTCGCGCCGAGAGTGCCGCCGGTGGCGAGCACGTCGTCGACGATCAGTACCCGCCGCCCGTGCAGAATCTTGGAATCACCCGGGATCTCGATGGCGGCAGTGCCGTATTCGAGGGTGTACTCGCACGTCTGCACCGGCGGGGGAAGCTTGCCGGCCTTGCGCACGGCCAGCACCCCGACGCCGAGATCGCGGGCGATGCCGCCGCCCAGCAGGAACCCGCGGGCGTCGATCCCGGCGACCAGTTCTGCACAGGGGGCGACCGACGACAGAGCGGTGATGATCGAGGAGAACGCCGGACCGTCGGCGAACACCGGCGTGAGATCGGCGAATCGGACACCCGGGTTCGGGAAGTCGTCGACCCACCGCGTGTGGGCGGTGACGGCTGCGGCGGCCTGGTCGATCAAATCGGAGGAATCGGTCCGAGAAACGTTCATCCTGTCAGTATCCACCGGTCCATGTTCCAGCCCGAACCCGCGGTGGTGGGATTCGGAACCCCGGCTGCCAGCCCGGACGCAAACCCGATCGAGCGGGGCTGCACGAACAGCGGCAGAGTCGGCATCTCGTCCCACAGGATCCGTTCTCCGTCGCCGACGAGACCCGAGATGCCCTGCTGGTCGCCCGCGACGAGCAGTCCGTCGAGAATCTCGTCCACCCGCCCGTTCGCGAATCCGCCGATGTTGCTGCCGGTACCCGAGTGCAGCGCGCCGCGCGCGATGTCCATGTCGGCAGTGCCACCGGAACCTGCCGCCGCGGCGGTACCGGCGAGCACGGCATCGACGTCGGTTCCCAGCTGGGACGGAACGAACGACTCCGATCCGGCGTCGACCACGTCGATCCCCGCGTCGCGGCACGACGCGGCGATCAGTTCGACGGTGCGGGCCCGCCTGTCGTCCGGCGCGAGGTAACCAACCCGGACCTCCATGCGTTCCTGACCGGACGCGGTGCGTTCGCCGCGCGCCGCCTCGAGGTCGGGTTGGAGGTATCGCTCGGCGGGACCAGCCGTCTGCGGGTACAACGGCGAATCGGTCGCCAGCAGACGCGAGGAGACCGGGCCCGTCGCGAAGCCCGAGCCCGCGCCCGAGGCACCGAGCTCGTCGAACAACTGCGTGCGGGGAACGCACAGCGCGAATGCCCGGCGCGCTGCGGGATTCTCGAAGACCCCGCGGGTGGCGAACACGATCTGTTCTAGATTGCGGGAGATCACCGTGGAGGATTCGACGGTGCCCACCACCCTGTGCGCCTCGCTCATGGATCCGGCGCCGACGTCGACGACCTGGATCTGTCCGCTTTCCGCCGCAGCCGTCATCTCCGTCCCTCTCGGCCAGACGACGATCCGGTCGGTGCCGGGTGCGTTACCCCACCACCGTTCGTTGGCGACCAGGACGAGTCCCTCCTCCACGGTGTAGGACTCGATGCGGTACGGGCCCGCGGACGGGAACAACGCGGGATCGAATTCGCCCGGCGTGAGCGACCATCCGGTGTTCCAGAACTCGGCGATCCGGCGGACGTCGTCGAGGTTGTTGCCGTTGATCGCCCCGACCAGGTCGGCGACACCCGCCTGCCGCGCGGCGATGTGGGCGGGCATCAGTTCGGTCGCACCGAAGAGCGTGTTCCAGTCCGCGTCGCCGCGACCGCCCTTGAACACGACGGTCGCGTCTTTCGATCCGGGTTGGCAGTCGACGCGGTCGATGTCGGCGTACCCGCCGCGCCGGGACGAGTCGAACACGTTGACCTGCCCGCCGGATTCGTCCGGCGTGGTGAACCGTCCGCTCGCCGCCGCCCAGGTGAGTACGAGATCGTCACACGACATCGGCACACCGTCCGAGTAGACCGAGTCGGGCGAGAGCCGGTACTGCACGGTGAGCGGATCCCCCGGCACCGCGGTGGCGGTGCCGATGTCCGTGTCGGAGACGGCATAGCCCGACGGGGCGATGTACCCGAAGCCCGGCAGTACCCGCGTGAACGCCTGCCGGGCTCCCGACGCAGCACCGTCGACCGTGTTGGCGTTGTAGCTGGTCACCGTGTTGTCGATGGCGTAGCCGATCGAGTGCACCCGTTCTTCTTCCGTGGCACACGAGACCGTTGCCGCCGCGACCACCGCAAGCGCGATGCCCAGAGCCGCGCGTCGTGGCCGGCCCCTCCGGCGGGAGGCGTGCGTTCGCTGAATCCACTCGGTCACCGGCATATCAGGACTTTCTCTTGGCGCGCTTTCCGGTCGGTCGGGCTCCCGGCCTGGGGGCTCGCTGAACGGGCGCGTAGCGGGCTGCCGGAGGACCTGCAGGCGTGGCCACCGAAGTCCCTGCGGTGCCGGGGACTTCGCCGCTTCCGGCGGCTGCGGCTCGTGCCGCTGCCTCCTCGCGCTTGGCCAGTACCTTGCGGGTGTGCTTGGCGATCGGTCCGCGCCATTCCTTCAGCGTAACGAGCAGCGGGGTGGCGAAGAACACCGACGAGAACGCACCGACGATGATGCCCACGAGCTGGACGAGCGCCAGATCCTTGAGCGTGCCGACCCCGAGCAACCACACCGCCACGACCATCAGCGCGATCACGGGCAGCACCGAAATCACGGTCGTGTTGATCGACCGCATGAGGGTCTGGTTCACGGCGAGGTTCGCCTGCTCTGCGTAGGTCCGCCGATGCAGATGCAGGATGCCCCGGGTGTTCTCCTCCACCTTGTCGAACACCACCACCGTGTCGTACAGGGAGAAACCGAGGATGGTCAGCAAGCCGATGACGGTCGCGGGCGTCACCTCGAAACCGACGAGCGCGTACACACCCGCGGTGACGATCATGTCGAAGAACAGGGCTGCGATCGCCGCGACCGCCATGTCGCGTTCGTACCGGATCGCGATGTACACGCTGACGATCACCAGGAACACCACCAAGGCGATGAGTGCCTTGTCGGTGATCTGGCTGCCCCACGTCTCGCTCACGTCCGCGACGCTGATCGAGTTGATCGAGGGCTGCCCGTCGGCGCCGGCCGGCTGGAACTCATCGAACAGTGCCGACTGCACGGCGGCGACCTGTCCTTGGTCGAGGGTGTCCGAGCGGATCTGGATGGTGGCGCCCGAACCGGCGCCGACCGTCTGGACCGACTCCGGCTCGAAACCGAGCGTGTCGCTGAAAACGGTCTCGACGTTCTCGGTGGTCACATCGGCGACGACCGGCATCTGGATGCGGGTGCCGCCTTCGAAGTCGATGCCCCACGTGAAGCCGCGCACGAGCATGCTCAGCAACGCGAGCAGCACGATCACCGCGGTCACGATGTACCAGCGTTTGCGCTGCCCGACGATCTCGAAGGCGCCGGTACCGGTGTAGAGCCCGGCAAGTGTTCCGCGACGCGTGGTGGGTCGTTCCGCTGTTGTCGTGTCGGTCATGGTCACGCCTCCTTCGCCGCTACCGCAGCGAGCTGGCGCTCGTGCGCCACCTGCTGAATTGCGCCCAGACCGTTCACGCTCGGCTTGGACCAGAACTTCGACCGCGAGGCCAGGTGCACGAGCGGCCAGGTCACGAGGAAGACCACCACGACGTCCAGGATCGTGGTCAGACCCAGGGTGAAGGCGAACCCTCGCACCTGTCCGACCGCGAGAACGTACAGCACCGCTGCGGCGATGAAGCTGACCGCATTGCCGGACAGGATGGTACGACGGGCACGTGCCCAGCCTCGCGGCACTGCGGAGCGGAAGCTCCGGCCTTCGCGGATCTCGTCCTTGATGCGTTCGAAGAAGACCACGAACGAGTCTGCGGTCATGCCGATACCGATGATCAGGCCCGCGATTCCGGCGAGGTCGAGCGTGAATCCGATGTACCGGCCGAGGAGCACCATCACCGCGTAGACCGCCAGCCCGGACAGGATGAGGGACAACGCGGTGAGGATACCGAGCATCCGGTAGTAGACCAGGCAGAACAGGAACACCAGGACCAGTCCGACGGCACCCGCGATCAGACCCGCTTCGAGAGAAGCGAATCCGAGGGTGGCCGAGACGGTCTCGGCTTCCGATGCGACGAAGGACAGTGGCAACGAACCGTACTTGAGCGTGTTCGCGAGTTCGCTCGCCTGAGTGTTGGTGAAGTTGCCGGTGATCGAGGTGGCACTGCCCGCGGGCGTCGCACCCTGGATGACCGGAGCGCTGACCACCTGCGAGTCGAGGGTGAAGGCGGCCTGCTTACCGATGTTGGCGGCGGTGAACTGCGCCCACGTGTTGCTGCCCTCGGTGTCGAAGGTCAAGCTGACCTCGTAGCGGGACTGCTGAGAGTTGAATCCCGAGGACGCGTCGGCGATCTGCTGTCCGTCGATGATGCTCGGGCCGAGCAGGTAGACGGAGGTGTCGTCCGTCGAGCAGGCCACGAGCGGAAGTGCCGGATCGTCGTTGCCCGCGAGCGGGTCGGCAGCCGAACAGTCGAGCGAGAGAGCCGCCTCCTGCTGAACGGCAGGGTCGGAACTCTGACGGAGGGCCCGGGCCGCAGCGATCTGGTCGGCGGCCTCTGCCTGCGGGCTTCCGGGAACCGCGTCGGCGGCCGGGGCTTCGGCGGGAGCGTCCGTCGCGGGAGCGTCTGTCGCAGGCGCAGGTGTGTCCGCGGGCTCGCCCGGTTCGACCGGCGCGTCCGTCGGGTTCTGTGCCGGGAACGGACGGCCCTGCGGCTCCGCGCCGTCCGTGGCGGGTGCCTGACCCTCTTCTTCGGCCGGCGGAGCTTCTGCCGGAGCGTCCGTCTCCGATTCCGGGGCCGGGGCGCCGTCGGCGGGGCCGTCCTCCTCGACAGGCTGCTCGGCCGCCGAGTTGGAGCTTGCGATCGGTCCTCCGAGCACGGGACGGATATAGAGCCGCGCCGTCTGTCCGAGCGTCTTCGCCTGCGAGCTGTCGTCGCCGGGCACCGTGATCACCAGGTTGTCGCCGTCGACGACCACCTCCGAGCCCGATACACCGAGCCCGTTGACGCGGGTTTCGATGATCTGCTGAGCCTGCTTCAAGCTGTCGGCGCTCGGGCTGCTGCCGTCCGGGGTGCGCGCGGTGAGCGTCACCCGGGTGCCGCCCTGCAGATCGATGCCGAGCTTGGGAGCCGGCGACTTGTCCCCGGTGAAGAAGACCAATGCATACAGCGCTACCAGGATCACCCCGAACAGGGCGAGCGAACGCGCGGGATGCACCGATCCATTGGAAGGTGCCACGGTGTGTGTGTCTCCTCGATACGAGTGAGTGGAATCGGAGATGAGCAGCCCTCAGAGGCGCATTACGCGCGTGGGGCGGCCACGCAGCCGCATCGGCGCCGACACAATGTCTCGGTGCGCCGCAGCGTCGGCGTCAGTGCTCGGTGGGACGCCCTTCGGACGGGTCGTCCTTGCCCAGCGACACGATGCCGCCGTCGTCTGCGGAGTCGTGCGCGGGCTCGACGCGCTCACGAACGACCAGGCGCGACCATGTGGTCACGACGCCCGGTGCGATCTCGAGTTCGACCGTGTCCTCCGCGAGCGAGACCACCGTGGCGTGCAGGCCTGCCGTCGTCATGACGCGGTCGCCGATGCGCAGCGAGTCCTGCAGCTCCGCTACCTTGGCCATTTCCTTCTTCTGACGCCGTACGCCCAGGAAGGTCGGGACGAGCAAGGCGAGAATCAGGAGCGGGAATAGCAGTTCCATCGTTGAAGTCAGTCCTCGGTTGTAGCCAGTGTCGTGGCGGCAGCAGGGCCGGCTCGACGTCGGAATCGGCCTCCACGGACCGATGCAATAAACCAGTGTGCCATTACCTCGCCGCAGACCCTACGACCACGCGCACGGGGCGCTAGACCCCGGGTGGTCCCGGGCCCTCACCGGATCGATCGAGCTGCGGTTCCCGTGCGCGCACCTCGATGCCACCGGTGGCTGCCTCCGGGGGCGGAGTCAGTCCGAGCTGCAGCCAGGCCGCCTGCGTCGCGACGCGACCACGTGGCGTGCGGGCGATCATTCCGGCACGCACGAGGAACGGCTCGCAGACCTCCTCGACGGTTCCCGGCTCCTCGCCGACCGCCACCGCCAATGTCGACACGCCGACCGGCCCACCACCGAAGCTGCGCACCAGAGCGCCGAGCACCGCGCGGTCGAGGCGATCGAGGCCGATCGGATCGACGTCGTACACCTCGAGCGCCGCGCGGGCGATGTCGCGTGTCACGACACCGTCTGCCCGGACTTCGGCGTAGTCGCGCACCCGGCGCAGCAGCCGGTTGGCGATGCGCGGTGTGCCGCGCGAGCGTCCGGCGATCTCGGCGCTCGCGTCGTCGTGCAGGTCGATACCCAGAATCGTCGCCGAACGCCGCAGGATGAGCTGCAACTCCGCGGGTTCGTAGAAATCCATGTGGGCGGTGAACCCGAACCGGTCGCGCAACGGACCGGTGAGAGCACCGGAGCGGGTGGTGGCACCGACGAGCGTGAACGGCGCGACCTCCAGGGGTATCGAGGTGGCTCCCGGCCCCTTTCCCACGACCACGTCGACCCGGAAATCCTCCATGGCGAGGTAGAGCATCTCCTCGGCCGGGCGCGCGATCCGGTGGATCTCGTCGATGAACAGGACGTCGCCCTCGACGAGGTTCGACAGCATCGCCGCGAGGTCGCCCGCACGCTCGAGCGCCGGACCGGACGTCAGGCGCAGCGACGCTCCCAACTCGGCGGCGATGATCATCGCCATGGACGTCTTGCCCAGCCCGGGAGGGCCGGAGAGAAGGATGTGGTCGGGTGTGCCGCCGCGCATGGTCGCACCGCGCAACACCAGCTGGAGTTGCTCGCGCACTCTGGGCTGCCCGATGAAGTCGTCGAGACTCTTCGGACGCAAGCTCGTTTCGATGTCACCGTCGGTCGCGGTGAACGCGGCCGTCACCGGAGAGTCGTGCGGATCGTCGTACGAACCGCCCTCGTCGGGCAGGTCGTCGCCGGTCACCGGGACTTACCCAGCAACGACAGCGCCGCCCGCAGCGCGGTGGACGTGTCGGCGTCCGGGGCATCGGCCAGCACCGTGTCGGTGGACTGCTCCGCCTGTTTGAGCGGGAAACCCAGACCGACGAGCGCCTCGACGACCTGCTCGCGCACCGGCGATGCGGGCACGGCCGACAGTGGAGCCGCGCCGTTGCCGCCGAACGCGGCGACCTTGTCGCGCAGTTCCACGATCATCCGTTCGGCGCCACGCTTGCCGATTCCCGGAACCCGGGTGAGGGCGGCGGTGTTGCCGTCCGACAGCGCCGCCCGCAACGCGTCCGGTTCGAGGACGGCGAGCGTCGCCATCGCGAGCCGGGGTCCGACGCCGGAGACGGTCAACAGGAGCCCGAACAGATCGCGGGCATCGGGATCGGCGAACCCGAACAGGGTCATCGAGTCCTCGCGCACGATCATCGCCGTCATGAGCCGCGCGTGCTCGCCGCGTCGCATGGTCGCCAGGGTTGCCGGGGTCGCGTTGACGCGGTAGCCCAGCCCCGCCGATTCGATGACGACGTGGTCGAGTGCGATCTCGAGGACCTCGCCGCGGACGGAGGAGATCACCGTGTTCCTGCCTTCCGGGCTGCGGCCTGCTCCCGCAACCGTGCCTCGTAACGTCGTTTCTGTTCTGCCGCAGCGGCTTCCGCCGCGGCCATCCGGGCCATCATCGGCGCCCGCCAGCAATGGCAGATCGCCAGGGCGAGAGCATCGGCGGCGTCGGCGGGTTTCGGTGCCTGCGCCAGCCCGAGGATGCGGGTGACCATCGCGGTCACCTGCTTCTTGTCTGCTCCGCCGTTGCCGGTCACCGCCGACTTCACCTGGCTGGGAGTGTGGAACATGACGGGTATGCCGCGTCGCGCGGCGGACAGTGCGACCACTCCCCCGGCCTGCGCCGTTCCCATCGCGGTACGGACGTTGTTCTGCGAGAAAACTCGTTCGACCGCGACGACCTCGGGCCGGTACCGGTCGAGCCAGGTCTCTGCCGCATCGGAGATCTGCAGCAGTCGTGTCGCAAGGTCGAGATCGGTGGGCGTCCGGACGACGTCGACGGCCACGGCGGTGACCTCCCGCCCCCGGCCGGCGTCCACGATCCCGAAGCCGCATCGCGTCAGCCCCGGGTCGACACCCATCACACGCACCCGTCATACCCCTTACGCACTACGAACAATTGTTCGATAGCCTATCGGAACGGGTCCGCCGCCCGCCGGTCCGACACGCGATCGGCCGGCGGACGCCGGGGGGTCAGTCTTCGAGTTCGGCGAGGACCTCGTCGGAGACATCGACGTTGGTGTACACGTTCTGCACGTCGTCGCAGTCTTCCAGCGCGTCGACGAGCTTGAAGACCTTGCGCGCGCCTTCCGCATCGACGGGGACCTCGACGGACGCCCGGAAATCGGGATCGGCCGAGTCGTAGTCGATACCCGCGTCCACCAGCGCGGTGCGTACCGCGATGAGATCGCCGGCTTCGGAGACCACCTCGAACTGGTCACCCAGGTCGTTGATCTCCTCGGCGCCTGCTTCGAGCACGACCTCGAGGATCTCGTCCTCCGAGCGCTCGCCCTTGTCGAGCACGACGACGCCCTTGCGGGTGAACAGGTAGGCCACCGAACCGGGATCGGCCATGTTCCCGCCGTTGCGGGTCATGGCGGTGCGGACCTCGCCCGCTGCGCGGTTGCGGTTGTCGGTCAGACACTCGATGAGCACCGCGACACCGTTGGGGCCGTAGCCCTCGTACATGATGGTCTGCCAGTCGGCGCCACCGGCTTCTTCGCCGCCGCCGCGCTTACGGGCCCGCTCGATGTTGTCGTTCGGGACCGAGCTCTTCTTCGCCTTCTGGATGGCGTCGAACAGCGTCGGGTTTCCGGCGGGGTCACCACCACCCGTCCGGGCTGCCACCTCGATGTTCTTGATGAGTTTCGCGAACATCTTCCCGCGCTTGGCGTCGATGACCGCCTTCTTGTGCTTGGTGGTGGCCCATTTGGAGTGGCCGCTCATTCGCTTGGAGCCCCTTCCGGCGAGGTACGTCGGATCACTACCGACTGTTCGGAGAGCCGATTCTACCTGCCGGATCACGCGTGTACGCGCACCGCATCGACGAAGAGCCGGTGCACTCGCAGATCACCGCCCACCTCGGGGTGGAACGAGGTCGCGAACACCGCGCCCTGCCTCACCGCGACGACGCGGCCCGCAGCAGGTCCGGTGGGCACGGTGGCGAGGACTTCGACGTCCGGTCCTGTCCTCTCGACCCACGGGGCCCGGATGAACACCGCCCGGACCGGACCACCCTCGACGCCCCTCACATCGAGGTCCTCCTCGAACGAATCGACCTGCCGCCCGAACGCATTGCGGCGCACGGTGATGTCGAGCGCGTCGAGGTGCTCGGCGTCCGGTCGCGTGTCGAGAACCTCGGAGGCGAGCAGGATCATCCCGGCACACGAACCGTATGCGGGCATCCCCTCCCCGAGCCGGGATCGCACCGGGTCGAGCAGATCGAACACGCGCAGCAACCGGCTCATCGTGGTGGACTCCCCACCCGGGATCACTATCCCGTCGACAGCGTCGAGTTCACCGGCGCGGCGAAGCGCGATCGTGCGGGCACCGGCGGCCTCGAGTGCTGCGCGATGCTCCCGCACGTCGCCTTGCAGTGCGAGCACCCCGATGGTCGGCGTCGTGGTCATGTATTCGTACCTTCTCCCGGGGGAAGCCACCTACGGCCGCGGCGTGCGGCTGAGGCCCTCCTGCACGACGGCAGCGACGAATTGTCCACGGCTGTCGAAGATTCTGCCCTGGGTCAGTGCGCGCCCGAATCCCGCGGCCGGAGAGGTCTGATCGTAGAGCAGCCAGTCGTCGGCGCGGAACGGGCGCATGAACCACATGGCGTGGTCGAGCGAGGCGCCCTGGATGTCCTCGTCGCGGTGGATGACCATCGACGAGCCCAGCAGCGTCATATCGCTCATGTAGGCGAGCGTGCACACGTGGAGAACCGGGTCGTCCGGCAGCGGCAGGCGCGACCGGAACCACAACTGCTGCTGGGAGGCCGAGCCGTCGCGTCGCACGATGCGATCCTGCGGTACGAACCGGAACTCCCATTCCGACCACTCCCGGTTCACCCACCGGTATTCGGGGTCGGGTGAGTCCATGGCGTCGGTCAGCTCGTCAGGCATCGGCACCGCGGGCATCACGTCCTGATGCTCGATGCCGTGGTCCTCGATGTGGAACGACGCCGACATCGTGAAGATCGCCTTGCCGTCCTGTACGGCCGTGACCCGCCGGGTGGCGAACGAGCGTCCGTCCCGCATCCGTTCGACCTGGTACACGATGCTTTTGTCCGGATTCCCCGGACGCAGGAAGTAGCCGTGCAGCGAGTGCACACCGAAGTCCGGATCGACGGTGCGCACCGCGGACACGAGGGACTGCCCGGCCACCTGACCGCCGAATGTCCGCTGCAGCAACGTCTCGGTCGCGATACCTCGGAAGATGTCGTTCTCGATCCGTTCCAGCGCCAGGATGTCTTCGATCTTCGCCATAGGGGCCCCTTCTCTGCTCCGTACCCGTTGAAGGCTAGCGGCAGGCCGGAACGAACACGCAGGTGCTCCTCCGCAGGTCGACGAGCACGCAGTCTCCGCAAGGGCCCGATTTGTGGCACTCTCTCACGCAAGGGAGGGTGGACATGGGGAACCACGTGCGGACAGCGAGCAGGAACCACGTCACCGTAACCGGACGCCGAGGCGCCCCGGTGATCGTGCTGGCACACGGTTTCGGCTGTGATCAGAGTCTGTGGCGTCTCGTGGTTCCCACCCTGGAACAGGACTTCACCGTGGTGCGGTTCGACCATGTCGGAGCCGGCCGCTCGGACCTGTCCGCATGGAGCGCGTCGCGGTACTCGACTCTCGACAGCTACGCCGAGGACGTGCTCGAGGTGTGCCGCGATCTGGGGCTGGGACCCGTTGTCTTCGTAGGTCATTCGGTGAGCGCGATGATGGGGGTTCTCGCCGCGGCACAGGACCCCGACGCGTTCAGCGGCCTGGTTCTCCTCGTGCCGTCGCCGTGCTTCATCGACGACCCGGCCACCGGATACCGGGGCGGGTTCAGCGCCGAGGACATCGACGAGCTTCTCGAGGCACTGGAAGCGAACTATCTGGGCTGGTCGGGTGCGATGGCGCCGGTCATCATGGGGAACCCGGAGCGTCCGGTACTCGGCGACGAACTGACCGATCTGTTCTGCCGCACCGACCCCGCCATCGCCCGTGTCTTCGCGCGCGTGACCTTCCTGTCGGACAACCGCGACGATCTTGCGGCGGTTTCGGTGCCCACGCTCGTCGCGCAATGCTCGCGCGACGCCATCGCACCGCCGGAAGTGGGCGCTTTCGTCCATGCGGCCATCCCCGGCAGCGAACTCGTGACGCTGGATGCGACAGGCCACTGCCCACAGCTCAGTGCCCCGGACGAGACGGCCGCCGCCATCGCCGACTTCGTGTCACGGATCGGATGACGACCCCGCCCCATCCCGAGGATCTGCCCGCGCGACGCGACCTGCCGGGCGCGCACCCGGACGACGAACCGGGGAGCGCAGCCCTCGGGCAAAGCCTCCAGGAAAGCGCGGAAAGCCTGTACGAGAATGCTCCCTGCGGCTACATGACGACCCTCCCCGACGGACGCATCGTGAAGATCAACACGACGCTCCTGGCGTGGCTCGGCTATCCGCGCGAGGACCTCGTGGGCCGGCGATACTTCTCCGATCTGCTGTCCGTGGGTGGACGCATCTACCACGAGACCCATTTCGCGCCACTTCTCCTGCTTCACGGCGAAATCGGCGGAATCGCATTGGAATTGACGGCGGCGAACGGGTCGCGGCTTCCGGTTCTGGTGACCTCGAACCTCGAGAGGGACGCAGCGGGACGGCCCGTCCTCGTCCGGACCACGCTGTTCGACGCGAGGGAACGACGCGCCTACGAGATCGAACTGCTCCGTGCGCGGCGCGAGGCCGAGAAGGAACGCGAACGACTTCAGCGCATCACCGCGGTCCTGCAGACCACCCTCCTGCCGCCGGCCCTGCCCCAAGTACCCGGACTCGACGTCGCCGCCCACTATCACATCGCGTCCCCGGACGAGGTCGGTGGAGATTTCTACGATCTGTTCCCGCTCGGCACCGATTCGTGGGGTCTGTATCTCGGTGACGTGTGCGGTAAGGGTGCCCGCGCGGCGGTGGCGACGTCGATGGTCCGGTACACGCTGCGCGCCGCGGCGGTGCACGAGTCCGACCCGGTCGCGGTACTCGGCGTACTCAACACCGCGTTCCTCGAGGAACGGGCGCGTGAATCCCGCGACGGTGAGCCCCGGGCGCCGTTCTGCACGATCGTGTTCGGCACCATCACCCCCGGCACCCGCGCGGGGAGCTTCGTGATCTCCCTTGCCGCGGGTGGCCACCCACCGGCCGTGCTGATGCGAGCGGACGGCACGGCCGACTATCTGCCCATGGTGGGAGGGCACCCGGTCGGGCTGCTCGCCGATCCGCGTTTCGTCACCGCGCAGGTCCGGCTCGATCCCGGCGACACGCTGCTCCTCTACACCGACGGGGTGACCGAGGCGCGTATCGCGGACACCGTTCAGGACCGGTACGGCGAGGAGTCGCTGATCGAGTTCGCCAGGGCAACGACGCCCGCGACCGCTACGGACGCCGTCGCCGCGGTGCGGCAACTGCTCGGGGCTCTCGGGTCCGGCGTCCAGGACGACGTCGCGGTCACCGCGATCCACGCACCCCGCCGGCTGCCGTCGACCGGCTGACAATGTGGGCCGGTTCGACCGGTTCCGCTGCCAACATGCTCGCCGAGCGAGCAGAATGCACCTATGGCCGACACGGGGCACCATCGCCGGGAAGACCCTCAGCGCACGCCGCTCTACGGCGTGCTGATGATCATCGCGGCACTTGCGGCCGCGATCGCGGTGAGTTTCTACGGACCGGTGTGGCTCCGGATCGTCGTCTACATTCTCGCTGTCGTCGTCATCGCCATAGGGTTCGTGTTCACCCTGCGCGATTACTCCAGATAGTCCGACCGCACGCCGCGCACCCGGAAACCACCGGGTGCGCCGCTCTGTGTCGTCACAGATCGACCACGCTCACCAGCCGCGCTCTGCCAGGCGGTGGGGTTCCGGGATCTCGTCGACGTTGATTCCGACCATGGCCTCACCGAGGCCCCGGGACACCTTCGCCAGGACATCGGGGTCGTCGTGGAACGTGGTGGCCTTGACGATCGCGGCCGCACGCTGCGCCGGATTTCCGGACTTGAAGATGCCGGAACCGACGAAGACACCTTCAGCCCCGAGTTGCATCATCATGGCCGCATCGGCAGGGGTGGCGATGCCACCGGCGGTGAACAAGGTGACCGGCAGCTTGCCGGCCTTCGCAACCTCCACGACGAGGTCGTAGGGTGCCTGAAGTTCTTTTGCCGCTACGAAGAGTTCGTCTTCGGGAAGCGAACCCAGTCGCCGGATGTCCTGGCGGATCCGTCGCATGTGGGTGGTCGCGTTGGACACGTCACCGGTGCCGGCCTCGCCCTTCGACCGGATCATGGCAGCGCCCTCGTTGATCCGTCGCAGCGCCTCACCGAGGTTGGTGGCGCCGCACACGAACGGCACGGTGAACGCGAACTTGTCGATGTGGTGCTCGTAGTCGGCCGGGGTGAGCACCTCGGACTCGTCGATGTAGTCGACGCCGAGGGACTGCAGGATCTGCGCCTCCACGAAATGACCGATACGGGCCTTCGCCATCACCGGGATGGAGACGGCGTCGATGATGCCGTCGATCATGTCGGGGTCGCTCATGCGGGAGACACCCCCCTGCGCCCGGATGTCGGCAGGCACCCGCTCGAGAGCCATGACTGCGACGGCGCCGGCGTCCTCGGCGATCTTGGCCTGATCGGGTGTGACCACGTCCATGATCACCCCGCCCTTGAGCATCTCGGCCATGCCGCGCTTGACGCGGGCGGTGCCGGTGACGGACGTGGATTGTGGGGTGCTCACAGCGGGACTCCTGGAAGAGGTCGACACGGAAAACGCCGCAGCACGGATCGGCCTGCGCGATACGGCGAGTCTATGGACGCGCACCGGCACCGCCCATAGCCAGTCACGGTGGGCTGGCCTTGCCGTGTCTGCCTGCCGCGTCAGCGAATTGCGCGGACCTCGGGTTCGCGATGCCGGGCCGCGACCGCACGTGCCTCGTCGAGCAACTGCGGCAGATCCTGCGGATAGACGGACTCCCCCGCCCCGACCAGCTCCCGGACCCCGGCCGGATCGAACCAGCGGTGCTCGAGGCTCATCCGGCGTTCGAGGTCGGTGAATCCGTCCGCTCCGGGTTCGAACGCGGGTACCTGCACGGCGAAGAACAGTTCCTCGGAATGCAGTACCTCACCGTTGAACGGGAAGACCGCCACGCGCCGCCACATGGGCCCGAACACCTGATCCGGATCGACGTGGAGTCCCGTTTCCTCGGCGATCTCCCGGATCGCCGCATCCAGCAGGCTCTCCCCCGGTTCGACGGCGCCACCCACCGTGAACCAGAAATGCGCCTCGGGGGTCGTGGGGTCGTGCCCGCGCAGGAGCAGCACCCGCCCTTCGTCGTCGAGCAACACCACGCGCGCCGACGTGCGCGCGCGGTCGGGTACAGGCGCAGGCGAACTCGGGGCGGGTGAGCTGGCAGCGGGTGAGTTCGGTGCCGGACGGACTGCCACAGCCTGAGCGGACACCGGGACGGATGTCCCCGCCCGCTCGGCGATTTCGAAGTAGGTCGGCAGGGGGGCGGTGCCGCCGAGATGCAGCCACTGCACGGTTCGCCGGGTCCGCAGCGCCAGCGTGTCGCGCACCGCGTCGTTGTGGAAACGGCGAGCGATGAGCACGCGCGCTTCGGCGTCGGCGAGTTCGGCGACCAGCGGCGAACGCAGCCGATCGGTATCGACCTTGGCGAGTGCCGCGGACAACTCGTTCTCCGCGGCTTCGCGGTGGCCTCGGTCGGCGCGTTCGGCGACGTCCGCGAGATGTGCCAGGCTCCGGCCCTCCGACGCGGAGATGGACGCCGCGATGCTTCTCGCGACCACGGCGCGTCGTGCGAGTGCGGCGTCGAGCGCGAGCCACGACAGATCCGAGCGCACATGGAGCCGGTCGAGTCGGTTCGCGACGGAGTACGCCCAGAACCCCACGGTCACAACGACTGCCGCGACGAGCGCGAGGACGAGGATTGTCAGTGCACTGAGTGTCACGAGCGCACCTCGCGAACGCGACCGGCGCCGACGGTGACCGTCTCGTACACCCGGAGGATCTGCTCGGCGACGACCGGCCAGTCGTAGCAGCCGACGATCTCCGTGCCCGCCTCCACCAGCGCATCACGGCGCGTGTCGTCGTCGAGCACGTCGAGGATCCCCAGGGCGAGTGCGTGCGAGTCGCCCACGGGGACGAGGACACCGGCACGGCCGTCGCGCAGAACACGACGGAACGCGTCGAGTTCGGACGCCACCACGGCGGTCCCCGCAGCGAGCGCCTCCACGAGGACGATGCCGAAACTCTCACCACCGAGGTTCGGAGCGCAGTACACGTCCGCCCCTCGCATCGCGGCGGCCTTCATATCGTCGTCGACCTGCCCGAGCAGTCGCAGGTGGCCGGCGTGTGGTCCCGCATCCTTGCGGAGTTTGTCCTCGTCACCGCGACCGACGACCAGGATTTCGATGTCGGGATAGCGCGCGACGATCGTGGGCAACGCTCCGAGCAGGACTTCCATGCCCTTGCGGGGTTCGTCGTACCTTCCGAGGAACAGCACCGTGCGACCCGCCCGCGGGTAACCCGGTAGCGGCGGGGTGTGCTGGAAGAACGGGACGTCGACGCCGTTGGGAATCTCCACCGCGTCCGCGCCGAGGGAGTTGACCTGCCACCGGCGAGCGAGTTCGGACACGGCGATGCGGCCGGTGATCTTCTCCAGGTACGGCTGCAGGACACCTTGGAACGTGCTCAGCACCAGCGACTTGGTGGTGGAGGTGTGGAACGTGGCGACGATGGGACCTTCCGCGATCTTGAGCGCCAGCATCGACAGGCTCGGTGCGTTGGGCTCGTGGATATGCAGGACGTCGAAGTCGTTGTCGTTGATCCACCGCCGCACCCGCGTGTACGAGACGGGCCCGAAGCTGAGCCGTGCCACCGACCCGTTGTACGGAATTCCCACTGCGCGGCCGGCGGAGGTCACGAAGTCGGGCAGCACGGTGTCCTCCGAGGCCGGCGCGAGGACGCTCACGTCGTGGCCGCGCGCGATGAGCACCTCGGCAAGGTCCGCGACGTGCGCCTGGACTCCGCCGGGCACGTCGAACGAATACGGGCAGACCATTCCGATCTTCACTTACGCCTCCATTCGGGCGCGGCGAGCCTCGGACAAGTCGTCGAGCCACAACGGCTGCAGCATGTGCCAGTCTGCCGGGTGAGCGGCGATGTCGGCGGCGAACCGGTCGGCGAGAGCCTGCGTCGTCGTCTCGACACCTCCGGTCACGTCGATCTCGGGATGCACGCGGAATCCCCACCCGTCCTCGGTGAACCAGCAATGGACCGGGAGCAGCGCCGCCCCCGTCTCGAGGGCAAGTTTCGCAGGTCCGGCGGGCATACGTGTGGGCTCGCCGAAGAAGGTGACCGGGACGCCCTTTCGGGCGAGGTCACGCTCGCCGAGCAGGCAGACCACCTTGTTCTCCCGCAACCTTTCGGCGAGTTCGACGAACGGCGGGGTCTCCCCACCGGTGAGAGGAAAGATTTCGAATCCCAGCCCTTCGCGGTATTCGACGAATCGCTTGTACAGCGCTTCCGGACGCAACCGCTCGGCGACCGTCGCCAAGCCTCCCGTGTGCCGCACACACCACACCCCGGCGAGATCCCAGTTACCGCTGTGCGGCAGAGCCAGGATCGCACCGCGTCCCGCCGCGAGTGCCGCGTCGAGATGTTCGCGCCCTTCGATGGCGTCGTCGATCGACACCGCCGTCTCGTCCAGATCCATGGACGGCAACCGGAACGCTTCACGCCAGTAGCGGGCATAGGACCGCAACGATGCCCGAACGAGTTCGTCGGGAACCTGGTCCGGCGCCGTGCCCAGCACCCGGGCCAGATTGCGACGCAACTGCTGCGGTCCCCCGCCCCGGCGCGCGGCGTAGTCCGCACCGGTGTCGAACAGACGACGGGCGAGTCCTTCGGGAAGTGCACGCACCACGCGCCATCCCGCCGCGTACCCGAGGTCCGCGGCGCGATCGGCGGGCCTCACCGGTCGCCCTCGTTCTTGTCGTTCGTGTCCGCGGGGGTACCCGTGGCGATCGGGAGCAACTCCCGCGCGCTGGGCGAGTTCCGCACGGCGAGAACCCGCTGGAACACCGTGATCACCGAACCGGCGGCAAGCAGCCACATGGCGATGTGGATTGCCCAGTCGAGACCGAGACCGGTGAAGCCGGCGCCGACGAGGACGATGACCAGGCGGTCGGGACGCTCGATCAGGCCGCCGTCCGCCGAGAGCCCGCTGGCCTCGGCCCTGGCCTTGGCGTAGGAGATGACCTGCGAGCACACCAGGCAGATCAGGGTCGCGACGAGGAGCGGGCGACTGTCCTCGTGGTACACCGCCCACCACGCCAGACCGGCGAAGATCGCACCGTCGGCAACCCGGTCACAGGTCGCGTCGAGGACCGCGCCGAACCGGGTGCCGCCGCCGCGCGCTCGCGCCATCGCCCCGTCGAGCATGTCGAACATGACGAATATCCAGATCGCCAGTGCTCCCCAGAACAACTCGCCGATGGGGAACAGCGTCACGGCGGCAACGATCGTCGCGACGGTGCCGATGACGGTCACGGCGTCCGGCGTCAGTCCGGTTCGGATCAACGCCTTGCCGAGCGGCGCGGTGGCCTTCGACACCGACGCGCGCCCGAAGAAGCTCAGCATTGTTCGACCCCCGTTTTCCGATTCGACCGTTGTGCCCGGGACACGATCCTGCCACGGCCGGGAAGCCCACGGTCGACGCTACCGCCGACGGGTGCAGGAACCTGCACTCGACGTGAGTTTCTCACTCGTCCCAGGCCGACGCCAGAAGTGCCCGGGTGTCGCGCAGCAGTTGCACCATCACCTTGGAGCCTCCGAGGACCGTGATGAAGTTGGCATCTCCGCCCCAGCGGGGCACCACGTGCAGGTGCAGGTGCTCGGACAGTGAGCCTCCCGCGGCCGCGCCGAGGTTGAGACCGACGTTGAAGCCGTGCGGCCGCGACACCTTCTTGATCACCTGGAGGGCGCGCTGGGCGAACGCCATGAGTTCGGCGCTCTCCTCGGCGGTGAGGTCCTCGAGATTCGCAACCCGCCGGTACGGCACGACCATGAGGTGGCCGGGGTTGTACGGATAGAGGTTGAGCACCGCATACACGAATTCACCGCGGGCGACGACGAGGCCCTCTTCGTCCGGCATCTTGGGGATGTCGGTGAACGGCTCGTACGGTTCGCTGCGCGCACCGGGCGACTCGGTGATGTACGACATGCGGTGCGGAGACCACAGTCGCTGCAGGTGGTCGCGGTCGCCTACGCCCCGGTCGACGAGCCCGTCGGCCGTGTCGGCCGGTTCCGGGGTTCGGCGGGGGTCACCTGCCGGTGCAGCGGCAGGGTCGGTGTACGCACCCGACTCGTCGACGGGGCCGCCGGTCACGGCTGCCCGCCCGCCCCGGCCGGCTGTACCAGTTCGGCGGTGGGCGATGCGTTCTCGCGGCGGCGCACCCAGTCGACGACGATCCGCACGGCCTCGTCGACAGGCACCCCGTTGATCTGCGTGCCGTCACGGAACCGGAAGCTCACCGCGCCGGCCGCGACGTCGCGCTCACCGGCGAGCAGCATGAACGGCACCTTCTGAGTGGTGTGGGTGCGGATCTTCTTCTGCATCCGGTCGTCCGAGATGTCGACCTCGGCGCGGATGCCCTCGGCCTTCAGTGCGGCGACGACGTCGAAGAGGTGGTCCTCGAAGTCGGCGGCGACGGGGATACCGACGACCTGTACCGGGGAGAGCCACGCCGGGAACGCCCCCGCGTAGTGCTCGGTGAGCACACCGAAGAACCGCTCGATCGAGCCGAACAGCGCGCGGTGGATCATCACCGGACGGTGCTTGGCGCCGTCCGATCCGGTGTACTCCAGCTCGAACCGCTCCGGCAGGTTGAAGTCGAGCTGAATCGTGGACATCTGCCAGTTGCGACCGAGCGCATCGGTGACCTGCACCGAGATCTTCGGGCCGTAGAACGCGGCGCCGCCGGGATCGGGGACGAGGTGCAGACCCGAGGCCTCGGCGACCTCGCGCAGCGTATCGGTGGCGGTCTCCCACAGTTCGTCGCTGCCGACGAACTTCTTCGGGTTCTTGGTCGACAACTCGAGGTAGTAGTCGTCGAGTCCGTAGTCCCGGAGCAGTTCCAGGATGAAGTTCAGCACCGAGGTGAGCTCGTCGCGCATCTGCTCGGGCGTGCAGAAGATGTGCGCGTCGTCCTGCGTCATTCCGCGCACGCGGGTCAGGCCGTGGATGACGCCCGACTTCTCGTACCGGTACACGGAGCCGAACTCGAACATCCGCAGCGGCAGCTCACGGTACGACCGGCCGCGGGAACGGAAGATCAGGTCGTGCATCGGGCAGTTCATCGGCTTGAGGTAGTAGTCCTGGCCGGGCTTGCGGACCGTGCCGTCGTCGTTGAGTTCCTCGTCGATGTGCATGGCCGGGAACATGCCGTCGCGGTACCAGTCGAGGTGGCCGGAGATTTCGTAGAGATGGCCCTTGGTGATGTGCGGCGTGTTGACGAAGTCGTACCCGGCGGCGACGTGCCGCTCGCGGGAGTAGTTCTCCATCTCCTGCCGGATGATGCCGCCCTTGGGGTGGAACACGGGCAGACCCGAGCCGAGTTCGTCCGGGAACGAGAACAGGTCGAGTTCGGCGCCGAGCTTGCGGTGGTCGCGACGTTCGGCCTCGGCGAGCAGTTCGAGGTGGCGGTCGAGGGCTTCCGTGGACTCCCACGCGGTGCCGTAGATGCGCTGCAGATCGGCGTTGTCCTGGTCACCGCGCCAGTACGCGGCGGAGCTGCGCGTGAGCTTGAAGGCCGGAATGTATTTGGTGGTCGGCAGGTGCGGACCGCGGCAGAGGTCCTTCCAGACGAGTTCACCGGTACGCGGGTTGAGATTGTCGTAGATGGTCAGCTCGTTACCGCCGACCTCCATGATCTCGGGATCGTCGATACCGGACTTGTCGTCGATGAGCTCGAGCTTGAACGGCTCGTCCGCGAGTTCCGCACGCGCGTCGGCGATATCCGCGACGACCCGGCGCGAGAAGCGCTGCGCGTCCTTGACGATCTTCTTCATGCGCTTCTCGAGCTTGGCGAGATCTTCGGGCGTGAAGGGCCGGTCGACCTTGAAGTCGTAGTAGAAGCCGTCCTTGATCGGCGGGCCGATGCCGAGCTTCGCCTCGGGGAACTCCTGCTGCACTGCCTGTGCGAGCACGTGAGCGGCGGAGTGCCGGATGACGCTGCGTCCGTCCTCGGTGTCGGCACCGACGGCCTCGACGTCGACATCCTGATCCGGCACCCACGCGAGGTCTCGTAGCGCACCGTCGGCGTCCCGGACGACGACGATCGTGTCCGGTCCTTTGAGCGGCAGTCCCGCCTCACGTACGGCCGCGCCCGCACTGGTTCCAGCCGGCACCCGGACGAGCGTGGCTGATTTCGCGGATGCGGGCGTGGTCACTGTGGTGAACTCCTCGGCTCGATGCCTGATAAAAGGGCGTCGCCTGCGCGTAGACGTGCGCGATGGCAACCCCTACATGCTATCGACATTCACTCTGCCGACGAACACAGGGCGTCACCGGCCGCGGACGCCCCGAGCGACGAACGTCAGATCCCGTGCAGGCCGACGAGTACGCGTTCGAGCAGATCGACACCCGGGCCCACCTGATCGACCGTGCGATGCACCGTGAGTTCTCCTGTGGCGGCGAGATCGCCCACCAGAACTCGGGCGACCCCCAAGGGAATGCCCGCCAGCGCCGCGACCTCCATGATCGAGCGTGGCTGCACGCACAGGGCCAGCACGGTCCGGTGTTCCTCGAGCGCGAATCCCCGTTCGATTCCCTGCGCGGAGGGCACCGCGGACACGAGTGCTTCGAGCGGTAGCTCTACCTCCGCACGGGTGCGCCCCCCGATTCGCACGAACGGCCGCACGAACGACGACGTCTCTGGCTGGTCCATGTCCTCGTTTCCCACATCGATCTCGGATCCCCTGTCGGTGCCGGACATCGCTGCCCGCCTTTCAGGGGTACCGCCCACCACCCGGGTTTGCCCGGAAACACTGCCTTGATCCACTTCGCCCGACGGCCGGCCGCGCTGCGCAAGCTCTGCACCCGCGCTGTTTCGGCGCTGCCGGGATCTTGCCGAACCGAACCTGGCGCCGGTTGCCCCGACAACCGGCCACTCGCTGTCCGCAACACTCATCTAGGGCGCACCCCCTCCTGGGACGAGGTCAATCCTGCCATCAATCGCTCGCGCGGACACCGATGGCCACGAAAGTGGGACGCTGCCGACCCGGGCACCCTCCAGCACCATCGGTCGCACAGTGCCCAACTGTTACATGACACAAACGAAAAATGGGCACCCTCCGGTGGGTGCCGTTCATCACTATTCCCGGGAGACAGCCCTGAGGGCGATCCCCATGCGCGCCGGCGTCTGCAACGCCGCGTCACTGCGTCCTCCCGGACCTGCGGGAAACCCATCAACCCCCCGTGTCGCCTGGTTACGGTGTCGGGAGGGCCAGGCCCGATTCCGGCGTGCGCCCGTTCGCGCCCTGCCGTCACCGACCCCGCACGCGGCGTCCTGCACGACTCACACACCGGCAGCGTCCGGCAAGGAGGACAGACCATGCGAGCGTTCGTATTCGACAGGTACAAGCAACCCCTCCACGAAGCGGACGTCCCCGAACCCGCCGTGGGCACTCGGGACGTCCTGGTCAGCGTGAGTGCGGCGGGCGTGAACCAGCTGGACGACAAGATCCGCGACGGCGAGTTCAAGCCGATCCTGCACTACACGCCCCCGCTCACGCTCGGCCACGATGTGGCCGGGACGGTGGTCAGCGTGGGCGCACACGTGCGGGGGTTCGAAGCCGGGGACAAGGTTTACTCACGCCCGCGCGACTACCGCATCGGCACGTTCGCCGAGCGCATCGCGATCGATCAGGCTGATCTCGCCGTCGCTCCCGCATCGATCGGTCCCGTGGAGGCGGCGTCGCTGCCCTTGGTGGCATTGACGGCGTGGCAAGCGCTCGTGGAGAAGGGACGAGTGACGGGCGGGCAGAAAGTCCTCGTCCACGCCGGTGCCGGCGGCGTCGGGAGTATCGCGATCCAGCTCGCCAAGCACCTCGGGGCGCAGGTGGCGACCACGGTATCCGGTCGGAATGCGGACTTCGTTCGCGAACTCGGTGCGGACGTGGTCATCGACTACCACACCCAGGACTTCGGCAAAGAGCTCTCCGGGTACGACTTCGTCCTGGACTCCCTCGGCGGCGAACACCTGCTCGAGTCCCTCCGGGTGCTCAGGCCCGGCGGGAAGGCCATGGGAATCTACGGAGTCCCCGATCCGGCCTTCGCGAAAGAGATCGGCGCGAACCCCATCGTGCGCCTGGTCATCGCCGCTCGCAGCCGCACGACCTGCTCCCTTGCCAGGAAGCTCGGCGTGACCTACGAGTTCTTGTTCATGCACGCGTCCGGGGAGCAACTGCGTCTCATTGCCGATCTCGTCGACGCCGGTTCCATCCGCCCCGTCGTCGGCGCCACCTTCGCGTTCGACCAGACGCCCGAAGCCCTCGCGTCTCTCGGCAAGAGCAGCATTCGAGGGAAGTCGGTCATCACGGTGCCCTGACCTGGCGAGCCGACGATGCGAAGGAACTCGTCCGCACCGGCTGGCGAGGGGGAATCAGAAGATCCTGCACGCGGATATACCGGCCTATGAGGATGCGGCGAGGAGTAATGAGGATCGTCGCTGGCACGGGGTGCCCATGCGACATTGGGTGGTCCCGGCTGGGATCGAACCAGCGACCTTCCCGGTGTGAACGGGACGCTCTTCCACTGAGCCACGGGACCGGGCCGCATCGCTGCGGCTCGAACGGAAAGGAACATTAACACTCTCTCGCTCCGAACACGAATCCGCAGGTCACCGCGGTTCGGCCACACTCGGGACGCTACTCCGCACGCACAAACACCGCACTGCAAAGACCGAACACCGCGCTGCAAGAAGAGGGACTTCGCGTCCGATGTCGTGAATGGACGCGAAGGGGCTCGCGGGGCCCTGGACCGCACTGCCGGTAGAGGACGCGCGATGCCGCGCAGGGGACGTGTAGGGGAAAGGCCTGTACGGGTCGGATCGCGGCAGGCCGGAGCGGGCCCGGCAGCGACGGCCCCGCCACACTCCCTTCCCCTCCTCCCGTCGGCTGTTTCCCACCGGGTTCCTCACAGAGCCTGCACCCCACCACGCAACCGGCCCGGACGATGGTCGTCGACCACCACGACCGATTCGGCATGCCGGCACAGACACCACAGGGAACCCTGCAGCCCCTCGAACCGCATTTCGCGCCACGACCTGCTGATTTGTGTGTTTCGACGGTGGTCGGCTAGTGTTCTGAACCGCACCACGGAGAGCAAAACGCCGAACGGTGCGAATGCGGATGTAGCGCAGCTGGTAGCGCATCACCTTGCCAAGGTGAGGGTCGCGGGTTCGAATCCCGTCATCCGCTCGAGAGGTTGGACTCGACCTTTTAATGGTGGAGTGGCCGAGTGGTGAGGCAACGGCCTGCAAAGCCGTGCACACGGGTTCGATTCCCGTCTCCACCTCGCGCGATTAGCTCAGCGGGAGAGCGCTTCCCTGACACGGAAGAGGTCACTGGTTCAATCCCAGTATCGCGCACCAGGTTCGACCAGCACGTGGGTCGAATCGATGTAGAGTCAACGTGCATGCGGATGTAGCGCAGCTGGTAGCGCATCACCTTGCCAAGGTGAGGGTCGCGGGTTCGAATCCCGTCATCCGCTCCAAATCTGGACCCCACAATCCCGCGCGATTAGCTCAGCGGGAGAGCGCTTCCCTGACACGGAAGAGGTCACTGGTTCAATCCCAGTATCGCGCACCAG